>BPHE01000001.1:237576-333507 GCA_026003395.1 Vicingaceae bacterium | reverse complement strand
AATTTAGTTTGCCAATTATATTGATTTTTTACCAAATCATAACCATTTTGTGCTATTTTTTGACGCAATGATTCGTTTTTTAGCAAAAGTATTGCTTTTTCGACAAAATCTTCGTCGGTTTGGGCCAGCAGTATTTCTTCATTTTCTTTTGCACCAATAGAAAGGTTCACCATGGGTGTGGTGATGCATGGCACCTGCATGGCCATAGATTCCAAAATTTTATTTTGCATGCCGCTACCTAATCGCAAAGGGGCTATCATCAATGATGCTTTTTCGTAATATTCGACTATATTTTCAACCCAACCGGTTACAATGATATTTTCACACGCCAATTTTTTAACCGGCAAGGCAGGACTTGAACCGCATAATATCAACCGTGCTCCGGGTATTTCTTTGGATATGGCAGGAAAAATTTTGGTGGCCAATCTTATTGCTGCGTCAATATTGGGAGGATAGGAAAGGTTTCCCGGAAAAATAATGGTATAGGGGTCAGGTGGATTTTTTCGGGCAAATTTTTGGGTATCCACACCGTTTGGCACAATCGTAATGTTGTCGTTTAATGCATGCATGATACATTTTCTGTCGGTATCCGAAATGATGGTATGAAAATGAAAAAATGAAAAAATGTTGTGTTCATAAATTTTCAAACGCTTGGTTTCAATCTTAAAAGCCCATTTAATTGCCGGGTGTGCGTTCCAATATCGCCTTTCCATTCCTATGCTCAATGCATCCATGTAATCCAATATCTTCACATGCTTTAGATTTTTTACATATTCGGCCATGCGTATTAATTGGCAGAATATCAAATCCGGTTGAACGCTATCGGTATATTTTTTTAATGATTTGTTTACGCCAAAATGGTAAAAATAGCCAACCTGCAATGGCTTGTATGAAAAAAGCAAATGATAAATCAGGTTAATGAAGATACGTACAGGTGATAAATAAAAAATTTTTATGTCTTTGCAATATTGGGCAAGCTGTTGAATGTCTGAAGGACTCAATTTTTTCGAACTTAATGAAAATAGATAAATGTCGTGGTGTTTTGAAATTTCTTTGATAAAATAATATGCCCTGAGTTTGTCGCCTTTGTCGAGCGGCCAAGGAAATCTTGAGGTTAAAAACAATATTTTTTTTCGTGCATGATTCATTTTATAAATACTTGTTGCCAAAGTTCACGTATTTTGTCCGGATCAAAGTATTCTTGCAATAATTTCCTGTTGTTTTGTATGATATTTTCATAAATAGCGTCATCTTGCAATTTTTCGAGGGCAGAAGCAAGAGATTCGGCATCGTTAAATGGCAAAAAATTTTCATTTTCCCATGCAGGTATGCCTTCTACGCCTTTTTTTGTGGAAATTACCGGCTTATCGAATGACATTGCTTCAATGGTTTTCATTTTTATGCCACTCCCCGATAGCAAGGGTATAACCACTGCATCAATCTGCCGATAAAATTCATAAACATTCTCCACATAGCCCAAATATTTTATTTTAGGATGAGAGAATGGCGGGGCGTTTTTGCCTGCCAATATCAACTCTGTGTTATCGTTGTCTATCTCAGACAAAAGACGGCTAAGCCAATGAAATCCTTCAACATTAGGGTACCAATCAAAGGAAGCAATAAATCCCAGGCGAAGTTTTTCTTTCAATGGTTTTTTGGGAGGTTCGATATGTTTCCGGTTTTCGATGGCCGGCGGTATCCATAAAGTATTTTGATTCCAATTCCGTAAAAAATTTGTGTCGTCATAAGAAATACTTGCTATTTTGTGAAAACTAGGAAGAATGTATTTTTCCCAACGATAAGTTTTGTAATAAAGCAAATGTAAATACTGCTTTTTAAAAAAATTTTTTTCATGTAACTTTAAATCTTTCCATATTTTGTGTTCCAAATTATGTGACCGATAGATAGCCGGTATTTTGTTCAAAATTGAGGAATGAATGAAATAGGGAGTCATGTAAATACCGTCAATCCACAGGAAATCCGGTGATATTTTGCGGCAGAAATGTTCTAATTTTAAAAGAATTTTTTTGTCAAAATAGCGCTCAATATGGTAAGGCATTTTATTCAAAAGGTTTTTTGCTGCATCCGGTATGTTGATGTCAGGGTGGATTTTTTCAAACATCCATTGTAGCCCGGATTGCTTATAGTACTGATCAATTAGGGGGTGTTTGTCGCTAAATAAAGAAAAAGCGTAAATTTCCGCAAACGTCCTTACGGATTCAATTGCCGATGAAGTTGATTTACATCCACCGTCAATGGCTGGATAGGGTGGTTTTTGTGTAATCAACAAAATTTTCATGAAGACAAACGGGGTTTTGATTTCAATAGTTTATTTATCCATTTAAAAATCCGATTATTTTTAAAAAACAAGATATATTGTTCGATCACAAACAATGATGAATCGGTTGTGGCTTTAATTGTAAAGAAAATTCCCAATGGAAGGTAAACTGCTATTGGGAGCCACATGCCCAAAGCAGGGTCGATCACACCTTCTTTTGCCATTTTTTCACCGGAAATGGAAATAATATGATAAAAAATAAACAAAATTACCGAAACCACCAGCGGCACACCAAGCCCTCCTTTTCGAATAATAGATCCTAATGGGGCGCCTATAAAAAAAAGAATGATACAAGCAGCCGAAAGAGTAAATTTCCGGTGAATCTCAATGGTATAATTTCTGATATTTTGATCGGTCATGGCTTGTATTTCGCCTAATACCATCGCCCTGTTTTCGGCAGCTCTTATTTGACCGGTCAGTGCATTAAACAGAATCAATTTTTCCTGGGGAGTCAATTTGCTTAAAAAGGTGTCGAGAGCCAATTGAAGGGTGTCTTTAGTTTTGCGACGTTGATTTTCTGATTCAACAACAGGGGGTGTGAAAAGATGGATAAATTGATTGTAGTAATCTTCAATTTGTTTTTGTTTTTGCAAATAAAATGTGTCTATTTCGTTTTGCAATTGCTGCAAATTCATCATTTGGTAATGATCTTTAAATATCTCTTCGTCCGATCGGTTCAATTTAAACTCACTCAAGTCAAAATAAATTTTATTTTCGTCAAAACATCTTTTGTAAAACGGCAGCAGTCCGTCTTCGTCTCTCGGATTGAAATCTTCGTGATATGCACAACCGTGATAAAGAGTCATGATTGCATACATTTTGTCGGGGGTGATGATCATTTCCCCGGAATCGGCTATAACCACAGTGGTGTTTCCTTGTTTTTGAGTATGGTCATAAATCATGATTTCTTTTAAAATTTCCTTTCCTTGTTTTTTTTCTTTTTTATTGACTTTTATCACATATCCTTCGATTTGATTGTAAAACACCCCGGGTTTAATATCTACTGCCGGTTTTTGTTCTCTGATGTCATAAAAAAGGGTATTCATTTTTAGATTGGCTACCGGCAAAATGTAGTTGGAAAACAAAAATGCAAATATGCTCAACAAGAAAGCAAAAGCCATCAAAGGTCGCAATACTTGCATCAAACTGATGCCGGCTGCTTTGAAGGCAACCAATTCATAGTTTTCGCCGAGATTTCCCATAGTCATTAATCCCGATAGCAAAACGGCAAGTGGCAATGCCATAGGAACAAAATGGGCACTTGCATAAATGAAAAGTTCGGCAATGTAATACCATTCTATTCCCTTGCCTACAAGGTCGTCGATATACAGCCACAACCATTGCATGATGAGCACAAACAAGGCAATAAAAAAGGTCAATATAAAAGGGCCGAGATATTGCTTTAAAATGTATTTATCGGCTATTTTCAATGGTTGCTTATTTTTAATGCTAAATTAAAACAAAAAAAGCCGGCAATAATCACCGGCTCTCATTATAGCAGATATCAATTTTTAATCTTCATCCTTAATGGATTCATCCACCAAAATACGTCCGCAGTGTTCGCAAACTATAATTTTTTTGTGAGTTTTGATTTCCAATTGGCGTTGAGGGGGCACTTTGTTAAAACAACCTCCGCAAGCATCACGTTGTATGGTCACAACTGCCAAACCGTTGCGGGCATTCGAACGTATACGTTTGTAAGCAGTCAACAATCGCGGTTCTATCAACTTGGCCAGCTCTTCCGATTTTTTTATCAATTCTTTTTCTTCAACCGCCGTTTCCTTGTTTATATCTTCAAGCTCTTTCTTTTTGTTGGCAAGGTCTTTCTCCCTTTCTTCCAGAGCTTTTTCGGTTTCGTTCAACAAAACATTTTTTTGTTCGATGGCTGCCTTATGTTCTTTGATGCGTTTTTCGGCCAGTTCTATTTCAAGTTTTTGATACTCGATTTCTTTGTTGATAGAATCAAATTCACGGTTGTTACGGACGTTGTTGAGCTGTTGTTCATATTTTTTTATCAACGCTTTGGCATCTACAATCAAGTTCTTTTTGTTGCTAATTTCTTGTTCCAATGCTTTAATTTCATCTTTCAACTTATTGATTCTGGTTTGCATACCGGCAATCTCGTCCTCAAGGTCTTGCACTTCCAAAGGAAGTTCTCCGCGAATGTGGTGTATTCTGTCAATTGCAGAATCAATCTCTTGCAACCGGTAAAGAGCCCTTAATTTTTCTTCTACCGGAATTGCTTCCACTGTTGCTGGTTTTTCTTTTTTTGCCATGTTTATAGATAATTTATTGGATTTGTCTTTGTTTCACTTAAATGAACGGCAAAATTAGTGAAATTTTTCGAAATTATTTCATAAAATAATTCTTTTGTAAACTGCTCGGTTTCGTAGTGCCCCAAATCAGCCAACAATATTTTGCCTTGTGCGTCAAAAAATTGGTGATATTTGACATCGGCCGTTATGTAAATATCGGCTCCTTGTTTTATGGCAGCTTCCATAAATTGCACACCCGTGCCTCCGCACCATGCCACACATTCCACCGTTTCTTTCACCGGATCCGTATATCGCACCACACCGCCAAATATCTCTTTTACTTTTTTCAAGAAGTCCATAACATTCGTGGGGCTTTTTAATCTTCCGATCATACCGCTGCCTATTCTTGCAAAATCATTGTTCAGCACATAAACATCATACGCCGGTTCTTCATAAGGATGGGCCTCTATCATGGCATTTACGACATTTTTCTCGGCCCAGTCGGGCAAAATCACTTCAATCCGCGTTTCAGGTTCTTTATGTATTTGACCTTTTTCGCCCACAAAAGGATTTGAACCTTCCAGAGCTCTGAACGTGCCATACCCCTCCAAATTATAGCTGCAACTGTCGTAATTGCCAATATGACCGGCACCGGCATCAAACATGGCTTTTCTAACCTTCTCCACATGTTCGTGTGGACAAAACGTCACCAACTTTCTTAGTTTTTGCGGCTTCCCAACAAGTGGACGCATATTTTCTACGCCAAGCTTATGGCCAATTTTGTAGTTCACGCCATAATCTATGTTGTCGGCATTGGTATGCATGGCAATCAATGAAATGCCATGTTGTATGGCTTTTATTAAAGTTTTTCCGGTGTATGTTTCAGGTGTAATCCTTTTTAGTCCTCCAAAGATGACCGGATGATGCGACACTATCACGTTGCACCCTTTTTGGATAGCTTCCTCTACTACTTCTGCAGTAATATCGAGTGTTATCAACACACCCTTTATTTTATCCTTTCCATCACCGGCCAACAAACCCACATTGTCATAGGATTCCTGATTGGTGGGCGGAAACATTTTGAATAAAAATCCGGTCAAATCATTCACCAGCATATATCTTAAATTTTCAGGCACTAAATTAAACAAATCGCTTTAATTGCTCTGAGCAAAATTATTCATCATATTCAGAATTGATTGTATCAGGGGCATGCACGGCCTTCGCTGCTATTCCTCGCCCCTCAGCCAAACGGCCGGCATGGTCGCCCGGCGATCCTTCTGCCGTCGGCTGCCGGGCGGCCTGCCGGCCGGGCTTCGTTGCTGCGGGATATACGCTCAGTCCGGCTGCCATTGCAAAGAGCAACTTGTTTAAGAGAAATGCAGTGTGGAAATATGGCCCGCCTTCGGCGGGCCCACTCATCACTATTCAACCTCTCAATGCTTTTCACCACCCGCATTCACAATCTTTCTTCATCTATTTTCATCGATCCGGCAAGTTTCAATCAATCCCAACTATCGAAATTCAATAAGCCCTTCGATATTATCACACGGCAGGAAATTAACTCAATGCTTTTTAATTTTACATTAAATCCCTTTTGTTTCTGAAAAAATCAACCAACAATTGTGAAGCCGGTTCCCTTTCAACCCCTTCTGATATAGAGAGTTTTGAGAATTGGTCTTTCAGCCCATATGCCGAAATAAAACCTTTCTTAGGATCCTGTGCAGCATAAACCAAACGTGCAATTCTCGACCAATGTATGGCTCCGGCACACATAACGCACGGTTCGAGTGTTACATACATTGTGCAGTCATTCAAAAATTTCGATCCTAAATGATTGGCAGCCGAAGTGATAGCGATTATTTCTGCATGTGCCGTCACATCCAGCAACTTTTCCGTTTGATTATACCCTCTTCCGATTATTTGACCATTCATCACAATGACACAACCTACCGGCACTTCGTCTTCATCAAATGCCTTCTTGGCTTCCTGCAGGGCAATTTTCATAAAATAATTGTCCTTGTCCTCTATCATGTCCCGAACGCTTCGATTTATCTTTCCTGAAAATTCATTATCAATGAAATATGATGATTTAATTCCAAATTATTCTCAAACATACTGCCAACCACCACTACATCAGCACCGGCTCTCCAGGCCTTTATAATATCCTCGGCACTTTTGATACCCCCGCCAATCCATAATAAATGATCCGCAATTTCCTTTTTGACGGTCGCAATCATTTCTTCACTTACCGGTTTGGCAGATCCGCTGCCGGCATCCAGATAAAAATGACGCATACCCAGATATCTTGCCGCCAGGGAGGTTACGGCTGCTATTTCCGGTTTGTCAGCAGGAATAGGCAATGTTTGGCTGATATAATGTGCCGTAGTCATATTCTGACTCGAAATAATCAAATAAGCCGTAGGCAAAACTTCCAGTTTGTGCCTTTTAATTTCCGGTGCGGCCATTACCTGTTGATTGATCAAATATTCGGGATTTCTGCCCGAAACCAGGCTTAAAAACAAAATGGCGTCTGCTTCTCCACATACTTGCATCGAATTGCCCGGAAAAAGTATCACAGGTTTGGCTGTCTTCAACTTTATTTTTTTACAAACCTCACTGACTACCCCCTTGAAAATCAAGCTCCCTCCGACCAATATTATGTCAGAAATTTTTTCGTATGTCCGGTATGAATCATTCCATCTTTCATCCTCATATTTATCGGGATCAATGAGCCAGGCCAGCAATTTTTTTTGACCGGCCAATTGTTTTAGATATTTTTCACTAAATTGATTCATAGCAATATGCAAAAATGGTGTTTTTTTGATAAACGGCAAACGTTTCGGTGTTCACCTGCGTTTTCAGATAGTATAAACCCACCAATGGTCGTCCTGTAATAATTCATATTTCAAATTAATTGTCGATACATTCACCGGCGTATTAACGGAAACTTCCACAACCGATCTTTCGGGATGTATTTTTGAAATTTGTAAATGATCTTTGAAATGTATGGCTTTTTTTTGCAGACGCTTATAAACAGCCTCTTTCACACACCAAACCAATGTGGCAATTTTTATAGGATCGTCTTTTAGTTCTTCAAAAATAAATTCTTCATCGGGATGAATAAATCTATCTTTCAATTGCCATGCCTTAGGATTGAATCTTTCCAGATCAATTCCGACAGGATGGTTTTTGTTAAAATAGACAGCCGCAAAATCCCGGTCGTGTGTGATGGAAATATATCCCGGATGCCCCTCCAACAATGGACATCCGGAAGCATCCTTCATCAAACGGGCATTTTTTAATAAAGAGTAGATTAAAATACGCGCCGCAAAAAATTGTTTGCGTTTATTTTCATGCAAAGGAATTTCTTCCAAATTTTGTCCAAAGGAAAGATAGAGATTTTCCAAAACATCAACGGGCTCCTCAATTTTCCATAAAGAGATATTGGAGTTGTCTGCCGGAAATATTTGCTTAATCAAAGGCATCTTGATACGACGTTTTTTTGTAAATTTGCAGGCAAATTTCTAAAATTAAATTATGAGTAAAGAAACAACACAAAAATTACCCTACAAAGTTAAAGATATTTCTTTAGCCGAATGGGGGAGAAAAGAAATCAAACTGGCCGAAGCCGAAATGCCCGGACTTATGGCCATAAGAAAAGAATACGGACCTCAGAAACCTCTCAAAGGTGCACGTATTGCAGGTTGCCTGCATATGACCATTCAAACTGCCGTGTTAATCGAAACATTGGTAGAACTTGGCGCAGAGGTGCAATGGTCTTCTTGTAACATTTTTTCTACTCAGGACCATGCTGCTGCTGCCATAGCGGCGGCGGGCATACCGGTTTATGCTTGGAAAGGAATGACCGAAGAAGAATACAATTGGTGCATCGAGCAAACTTTGTTTTTTAAAGATGGTCAACCATTGAATATGATATTGGATGATGGCGGAGATCTGACAAACATGGTGCTTGACAATTACCCTGAATTGGCAGCCGGTATTCGCGGGATAAGCGAAGAAACGACCACCGGTGTTCATCGTTTATATGAACGAATGAGAAAGGGTAAATTGCCTGTTCCTGCCATCAATGTGAACGATTCGGTGACTAAATCCAAATTCGACAATAAATACGGTTGTCGTGAATCTTTGGTAGATGCCATTAGAAGAGCCACAGACCTAATGCTTGCCGGAAAAGTTGCGGTTGTGGCCGGTTTTGGTGATGTGGGGAAAGGATCTGCCGAATCTCTCAGAAATGCCGGACTACGTGTGATTGTGACCGAAATAGACCCTATTTGTGCGTTGCAGGCAGCCATGGAGGGCTATGAAGTTAAAAAAATGGATGATGCTGTCAAAGAAGCCGATATCATTGTAACAGCCACCGGCAATTGCAAAATTGTTACCGAGCGCCATTTCCGCAATATGAAACACAATGCCGTCGTTTGCAACATCGGTCATTTCGACAACGAAATAGACATGGCATGGTTAAATAAAAACTATGGTCATACACGCGATACCATCAAGCCCCAGGTGGATAAATACACCATCGATGGAAAAGATATCATTGTATTGGCCGAAGGCCGTTTGGTGAATCTTGGCTGCGCCATGGGACACCCTTCGTTCGTTATGTCTATGTCGTTTACCAATCAGGTGCTCGCTCAAATTGAATTATGGAACAACCATGATAAATACGAAAACAAAGTGTATGTATTGCCAAAATCGTTAGATGAAAAAGTAGCCAGATTACATTTGCCCAAGTTGGGAGTAGAGCTTGATACCCTGACACCCGAACAGGCAGAATATATTGGCGTTCCTGTTGAAGGTCCATATAAGCCCGAACATTACAGATATTAAAAGATATTTCTGCAAATCAAATTAAAAAGAGGGGCCAATGCCCCTCTTTTTTTTGAGTTAAGAAGATTTTTTCGTCTGGTTGTCTTTGGCCTTGTATATGCTTGCATTTAACTCAAACCCCACAAGCAAAATCAATGAATTGATATAAATCCACAACATTAAGATAATAATAAAACCCAACGATCCATAAACTTTATTGTAGTTGGCAAAGTTGTTGACATAAAAAGCAAATCCGGTAGAAGCCAAAATAGAAGCAAATGTGGCAAAAATAGAACCCGGAGAAAAAATTCTCCATTTAATTTTTCTTACGTGACCAAAATAATATATGGCAGAGATTCCTGCAATATAACTAAAAACTATCGTAAACCACCGGGCCAATTGGAAAGCAAGGATAATCCACTCTTCATCTATTAAATTTAAGGAGTGAATAAAATCGATAATAAATCCTGCGGAAATGAGCAAAACACCTGTTAAAATAAATAATAAAGCAAGTATAAAAAGTAAAACCAGGGCCTTCAATTTCAGTTTGATGGGGGGCAATTTCTTTTCAATATTAAAAGAACCTTGAAAAGCTCCAATCATTGCTTCAATTCCGTTCAAAGCCAGATAAAGCGTTAAAAAAAAACCAAATGAAAGCAAACCGCTACGTTGATTGGTCAATAAATCTTCGATGGTTACATAAAACTCGTCAAGCTCAGGTGGCAATATTTCTCTGAGCAACATCAGAATCTGTTCTTTCACTCCTGAAATAGGGAGATATGGTATCAGGTTGAAAAGAAAAATCAAAGCCGGGAACAAGGCCATAAAAAAACGAAAAGCAAGAGCATAAGCCCTGGTGGTGATCAACCCGTTATTGAGGGCTTTTAAAAAAAAATACAAAACGTCAAATAATGAATTGCCTTCCATACCCGGAAGGTATATTTTTTTCAGTGGAATGCTCAACTGATGGATAAATTTTTCTTTGATTTCTTGGATTTTGCTCTTTTTCAACATGCTTTTAAACTAAGATCAATGCTTTGTATGTGATGAGTGAGAGCTCCTACTGAAATATAATCCACTCCCGACTCGGCATATTCCACAATATTTTCTTCATTAATTCCACCGGAGGCCTCTGTTTCCATTCTGCCATCAATAATCTTTACGGCTTCAGCAATTTGTCCGGGCGTAAAGTTATCCAACAAAATTCGTTGGACATAACCGATCCGTAAAATTTCGTTTACATCTTCTTGCGATCTTGCTTCTATCACCACAGGAAGGTTTATTTGCATCTTTTGTTGATATTCTTTTACTTTTTGAATGGCTTTATCAATGCCTCCGCAAAAATCAATATGATTGTCTTTAATCATTATCATATCGTATAGTCCCATACGGTGATTGTATCCGCCTCCAATTCTTACGGCCCATTTTTCGATATAACGGTTGAGCGGAGTGGTTTTGCGAGTGTCCAATAATTTTGTTTTTGTATGTTTTATTTTTTCTTTTAATGAATAGGTGTAAGTGGCAATGGCAGACATACGTTGCATGCAATTCAAAACCAGCCGTTCCATTGACAAAATCGTGTGAATTTTGCCTTCTATTTCAAATGCCGTCTGACCCGGTTGCAATTTGTCTCCATCCTTGGCAAATGCATTGAAAACAATATCCTTATCGTAATAATGAAAAATATGATTTGCCAATTCTATTCCGGCTATCACACAACTTTCTTTAACCAACAACCTTGCTTTGCCATGTGCATGATGGTCAATCGTCGCCAAGGTAGTATGATCGCCATCGCCCAAATCCTCAGCAATGGCCCATTTTATAAAATCATCCAAAGTGAAATTCATTCTTTAAAAGGTTCAATTCTAAATTCGGTAATCACAGGTTTGCCATTTTCCACGTGATATAATACAAATGTGCGAAAAATGGTATTTGTAGAAGTATATTTTCCTATGACATAATTGTCGCCCCCATTAGAGGAACCATTGTGCAGAAGTTCGTATTTTTGGGGAGGATTGTTCTCAAAAAATTTTTTAATCATTAACTCCGCTTGATTCTTTGAATATAACCCTTCGCTGCCGGGGATATTTATTTCTACTTTAGGTTGAAAATAGGAAGCTATGGTTTTTGCGTCTCCGGCTTTAAAAGCATTATTTAAAAAGCCGGAATCTTTCTGGAAAGAAAGCATCGCAACAGCTAAAATTACAGCAAAGAAAATGTGTTTCATTTTAATCATATTGAAATGGTTAGCAAAAATCTTACCAAAATAAGTGAAAAGCTATTTTAAAACACAAGTTTAAACAAAACTTACAAATTAACCTTCAATTCTCACTACTTTATTGACCCCCTCTACTTTTTTTATTTTTTCTATCAAGTTATTCAAGTGCTTGTTGTCATTGATAAAAACCATAATTTTTCCTTCAAAAATACCATCGTTACTGTCAAAACTAATACTACGCATGTTGACATTCAATTCATTAGAAATAATTCTGGTGATTTCATTCACGATTCCTATTTTATCAAAACCAATAACTTTGATGCCGGCAAGGAAAGCAACCTTTTGTTGGCTTGTCCATCGTGCTTTGATGACTCTATAGGCATAGTTTGACAGCAATTGAACAGTGTTTGGGCAAGATGTTTTATGAATTTTAATTCCGTCGTTGATGGTGATAAATCCAAAAATTTCGTCTCCCGGAATAGGATTGCAACAAGGGGCAAGTTTATAATCAAACAAATCTTGTTGTTCGCCGATAACTAATGTTTCTTCATTAAGTTTTTTGAGGGCTTGTTGTGCATTGTCTTGTTGAAGGTTAGGATTAATCTGAACCAACTGTTTGTTTCTGACTTCGAAATTACGGATGGATGATTCAAGATAAACGTTGCCTTCGGCAATGTCAAATAAAAAATCTGTTTGATTTTTATAATTGAAAATTCGCATAAGAGTATGCAAATTCTTATTGTTGTATTCGGCGCCGTGTTTTTCCAGAAATTTTTTCAATATGGGTTGGGCTTCTTTTGCTTTTTCCTTTTTACCGGCCATTAATGCTTGCTTGATGGCATGGCGTGCTTTAGGTGTTTTGACATAAGAAAGCCAATCTTCTGTAGGTCGTTGTTTTTTGGAGGTGATGATTTCCACTTGATCGCCATTTTGTAGGATGTAACTGAGCGGTTCGAGTTTGTTGTTGACTTTTGCGCCTATGCAATGCAGTCCAATTTCAGAGTGAATAGCGAAGGCAAAATCCAATGCTGTGGCTCCTTGTGGCAATGAAATAAGATCTCCTTTTGGAGTAAAAATGCTTACTTCTTCAGAAAGCAGTGTCAATTTAAAATCATCGACAAAATCCAAGGCATCGGGATTTGGTTGTTCGAGTAATTCCCTTATTTTGGTCAACCATTGGTCAAAATATGTTTCGGCAGCACCTTCTTTATATTTCCAATGTGCGGCCAAACCCTTCTCGGCAATTTCATCCATGCGTTTACTACGTATTTGCACTTCAACCCATTTGCCGGTAGGGCTCATTACTGTAGTGTGCAGTGCCTCATATCCATTTGATTTAGGGATTGAAATCCAATCACGCAATCTTTCCGGGCTGGGCTGGTAAAAATCTGTCACTATTGAATAGACACGCCAGCAGTCGGCCTTCTCTCTTTCGGGGGGAGAGTCGATCACTATGCGTATGGCAAAAACATCATATACTTCTTCAAATGGAATGTTCTTCTTTTTCATCTTGTTATAGATGGAATAGATGGATTTTGTGCGCCCTTTCATTTCAAATTTAAATCCTTCGGCTTCCAGGGCTTTCTTGATGGGTAAGGAGAATTGGTTGATAAAACGGGTTCTTACCGATTTAGTTTTTTTGAGTTTTCTTTCAATTTCGTAATATACTTCGGGTTCAGTATATTTCAAAGAGAGGTCTTCCAATTCGGTTTTTATATTGTATAATCCCAAACGATGAGCAAGGGGTGCATATAAATATAATGTTTCTGATGCAATTTTCAACTGTTTTTCTCTTTTCATGGAGTCAAGTGTGCGCATATTGTGCAGCCGATCGGCGATTTTAATAAGAATCACCCGGATATCCTCCGAAAGTGTTAAGAGTATTTTTTTGAAATTTTCGGCTTGTAATGATATGTTCGATTGGTCAATTACTCCGCTGATTTTTGTTAAACCGTCGATGATGGTCCGGACCTTTTTGCCGAACATTCTTTCAATATCGTCCAGTGAGAGATCCGTATCTTCAACAGTATCATGAAGCAAAGCACAAATGGCAGTGGTTGAGCCCATACCCATTTCTTCAACGCAAATGGTGGCAACTTCAAGAGGGTGAATTATATATGGTTCGCCGGTTTTCCTTCGTGCCTGGCTGTGAGCATCATAGGCTACTTCAAAGGCCTTTCTGAAAAGGTCGAGATTTTCCTTCTTACTACCTTTTTTAATCAACAACCTGCGTATATGCCGATAACGTTTTAAAATATCTTTTTTTTCTTCTTCGCTGATTGTTAAAACTTTTGTTTGGCTCATATTTGTTTGGCTCATAAAAATTATGGTTTAGCCGGTAAAATTGTTCCCGTGCAATCGCCAAAGCCAACTCTTATACCGTCTTTTTCGCACCATGCTCTCATGATTACGGTATCGTAGTCATTCAAAAATACTCTTTTTTCTCCGTTTTTCAAAATGACAGGTTTAGTTCCTTTCCAGGCCAATTCAAGCATGGATCCATAAGAATCAGGAGTAGGGCCACTAATGGTTCCTGAAGCCATTATGTCGCCGGCATTGACATTACAACCATTCACTGTGTGATGGGCCAATTGTTGACACATATTCCAATACATATATTTGAAATTAGAACGGCACACAAGATTTTCTTCACCTTCTCCGGGTTTTAAATATACTTCCAATTGTATATCATAATTTTTTTTGCCACTAAATTGTAGGTATTCAAGAGGTTGGGGATCTTGAACAGGACCTTCGCAACGAAAAGGTTCAAGCGCTTCCATTAATACAACCCAAGGCGATATGGTTGATGCAAAATTTTTACCTAAAAATGGTCCGAGTGGAACATATTCCCATTTTTGTATATCACGGGCAGACCAATCATTAAAAATGACCATACCAAAAATATAATCCTCGGCCTCTTGAATGTTGATCGATTCGCCCAAAGGTTTACCTTGGTAGGTGATAAAAGCCATCTCCAACTCAAAATCAAGTTGTTGCGACGGACCGAATTCGGGAGCAGGACTGTCGTCTTTTTTAAATTGTCCTTTAGGCCTGAAAATATTACTTGGAGAAACCACAATGGATGAGCTCCTGCCATGATAGCCCACAGGCAGATGTTTCCAGTTTGGCAAAAGAGCATTGGCAGGATCGCGGAACATCTTTCCTACATTAGTGGCATGTTCGATACTAGAATAAAAGTCGGTGTAATCACCCGGTTTTACCGGAAGAGACATAATGCATTCTTGATAAGGAATTAATGAATTTTGTGCTTTTGCTTTATATTTTTCGTCGGTAAATATTTCAATTAATTCTTCTCTTATTTTTTTAATAATTGGTTTTCCCAATAAAATCAACCGATTTAAATATTGATCGTGCAAAATGCCTGGGTCTTCGATAAATCCCAAAAAACCATTGTTTTTTAAACGACTTAATAGAATTATATAATCACCCAAACGAGAGACAACTTCGTATCGGTTTTGATAAATGGCAATGCCTAAAGGAAAGTTGTAAATACTAAAATCAGAAGAATCATTGATTGTTACCCAGCTTTTCATAAAATTTTTATTTTGCATGCAACAAAATTAAGAGTTCCTGAGTCATAAAAAAAATTAAAGTATATTTGTTGCATAAATTTTTAGTAAAATGAAAAGAAAAATATTCGCAATTTTTACCTTTTTGGCTTCGTTGTCGGTTTATAATCCGGTTAATTCCCAAACAACAGTTTTTTATGAAGATTTTGAAGGAGCCCTTTTGCAAGTGACAACCTCATCTGTTAATGGTTCCGCTAATTGGGGAGTAAGCTCAAATTTTTTTGTTTCCCCCACCAAATCGGACACAGCCAGAGTCAGCAATGCCGATACTTTATATTTGACTACTTCTTCTTTTTCTACAATTGGAAATTCTTTTGTGCAATTGGAGTTTGATCATATCTGCAAGGTTGACTTTTTTGATGTGGCACAAATAGAGGTTTCTACAAACGGGGGCGTTTCTTGGTCAATTTTAAATTCATCACAATATATGGGAAGTTCCCCAAATTTTGGAACATTTGGAAATAAATTTTCTGAGGGATCATATCAAGTATTATGGCAAGCGACTAATCCATCTGCAGTGCCACAAAATAGTTGGTTTGTACATGAAATTTTTGATATATCTTCGGTTGCTGCCAATCAGGCCTCAGTGATGGTTCGGTTTAAATTGGGAGACGGAGGCCCTGCCGGACCAAATGGCAGGTTTGGTTGGATTATCGATAATATAAAAGTTGTGGCAGCTCCTTGTGAATTGAATCCGCCTGCAATCACTCAACAATCACCGATAATTTCAGGTTTACTTTATAGCCCGGGACCATATACATTAAATGCCACCATTTCAGATGCTTCCGGAATAGATACGGCTATTCTTTATTACCAAATAAACGGTGGTCCTTGGATGTCGGTTGGAATGACCAATACGGGGGGGAACAATTATCAAGGCGCAATTCCTGCCGTCAATAATAACGATACCGTTTGTTATTATTTTTATGCAGAAGATGCAGCCGCACCATGTAACAATCCTTCACAATATCCCAATAGTGGTTGTATACAATTTGTGTATACGATGGGCTTGGTTCCTCCTTTTTTCACAAATTTTGAAAGCAACAATGGCAGTTTCATCGATTCGGCAGCAACTCCCGGAACTCAATGGCAATGGGGAGTGCCCGGAGGTGCTGTTTTAAACAGTGCATATTCGCCCACAAAAGCGTGGGGAACAAATCTTAACTCACAATACTCTTCCAATGCCAATTGTTATTTGATATCTCCGGTTTTTGATTTTACCGGAGTTTCCAATGCGGTGTTAAAATTTTATAGAGCATATAAAACTGAGAACAGTTGGGATGGATTTAACATAGAATATACTACAGATAATGTAAATTGGCAAATATTAGGTTCAGTGGGCGATCCTAATGCAACAAACTGGTATAATCTGACTAATGTTAATGCTCTAAGTTCTGCGGGATGGTCCGGCACTTCGCAAACATCCTGGACACTCTCTACATACAATCTTTCTTTTTTAAACAACACTCCCGGGCCTATTAGATTCAGATTTCGTTTTGCTGCCGATGGCTCGATTCAGGATGAGGGAGTTCTTATAGATAACTTTGAAATTTTTGTGCCTCAACCAAATGATGTAGGTGTAACCGCAATAACAGCACCCGTCGGTCCTAAAATACAAGGTACAAACCAGACGGTAAAAATTACTGTGAAAAACTTTGGCCCAACCTCAGTAGATACCATACCGGTACATTACAAAATCAACAATGGTCCGCCTGTAGTAGATACATTATTTGGTCCTCTGGCTTCAAATTCTTCGGCCAACTTTACGTTCAGTGTGCCATTTGTCGTGCCGGCCGGAACGGTAAATATTTGTGCTTATACCGCTTTGTCCGGCGATCCCTATAATTTTAATGATACTGTATGTACAAACAATACATTTGGACTTAAAAAAGATACTGTTACTAAATTTGATGATTTTGAAACAGACACTTTATGGTATGCTGTTTCAAATGACAATCAAACAAAATGGCAACTAGGTACTCCTAATTACGGATCAACCAATTCAGCTTATTCACCTGTTAATGCATGGGACATAAACTTAAACTCTTCTTATGGACCGAATGCTTTAGCTTATTTATACACCCAATTTTATGATCTTACTAATTCTCAACAAACCCGAATCAAATTTAAAATGAACTATAACACCCAACTCAATTTTGATGGTGTGCGCTTGGAATATAGTTTGGATACAGGTCAAACGTGGGCGACACTTGGTGTTGTAAACGACCCGTTAGGAGTCAATTGGTATAATTCTACCATAAGTGGACAACCCGGATGGAGTGGTAGCTCCGGAGGTTGGAAACATCATGAAAGATTGTCTACAAATTTAGATGGTAACCCCTCTGTGATTTTCAGGTTTGTATTTATTTCAAATGCTTCTACACAAATTGATGGTGTGTCTGTCGATGATTTTGAAGTGTTCTCACCATTACAAAAAGATTTAAAAGTAGATCAAATTATCAAACCGGTGACCGGTTGTGTTTTATCCTCAAACGAAGAAGTCAAAATACTAGTCAAAAATGTAGGGTTGGATACCATTTATAATTATAATGTCGCATATTCTGTAAATAATGGTCCGGCAATTGTTGAACCTGTCAATACTCCTATTGCGCCAAATAACACATACATACATACTTTTGCAACAAATGCCAATCTTCAAGCTTTTGGCAATTATACAATTAAGACATGGGTAAGCTCTCCTTTGGATATGGATGTCAATAACGATACATTGACAAAAATTGTGAAAAACATCGATGGATGTGAGTTTGTGGTGAAATTGGTCATGAATAACTCTATAGATCCAAACGGATATTGGAATGTTGTTGACTCTGTAACCGGACAGATAATAAAACAAATTTATTTCCAAGGCAATTATTCTTCCAATCAAGTGGTCTATGACACCATATGTGCGGCAGATGGTCAAACAATTGCTTTCAATTTGGTGAATTCATCAACTTTTTATAATGTAAGTTATCAAGTATTAGGTTATGATACAGTTTATTTACAAGGTACGGGTACAACATCCAATGCGTATTTCAAGAATACATGTCCTCCATTGAATTCTACCGCTTCTACCAAATTGGTTCCTGTGGGTATGACATTACCTTTGCCCCAACCATACAAGTTCCGTCTCCATTATATTAACGATGGTATTGCAGAGATTTTAACTATGTATGTTGCACTGGAGATTGATGGAATAATTCAGGAAATAGACACAATCAATTATGGTGCTCCCGGTTTGGGTTATAAAATACCTCAATATCATATTTTTGATTATAATTGGAATGCAACACCCGGATGTCATACAATTCGTGCATGGACCTATCTGCCAAACGATACATTGGATACGGAGCCAACTAAAGATACAATTGTACGTCAGGTATGTATTATTGATTCTACTTCAAATTTTCCTTATTGCAATGATTTTGAAGGTTCGATGAATCCTTGGGTGTCCTTACATTACCAAAATTTCACTGATAACACTTCCTGGAAATTGGGAGATCCTAATAAGCCGGTTTTAATGGATCCATATAATGGAAATAATTGTTGGTATACAAGTGATTCAACGTATTGGCCATTTGAGAAATCTGCTTTGTACTCGCCACTTTTCACCGTAGATAGTGGTTGTTACAAACTCAGTTTTTATCATCAATATAAAATAATGGATATTATCAGTGACGGTGTGGTAGTAGATTATACTATTAATAAAGGTTCATCCTGGAGTGCATTAGGTCAATCAGGTGATACAGTGAATTGGTTTAATAAAGCCAATGTGCCCGGGTTATCAACTTATGTTCCCGGTGTCGGTTCTATTCCTTCACCCGGATGGAATGGCAATTCTCAGGGCTGGAAATATTCTTCTCATTACATTAAGTTTAATAATGACACCAATGTTCTTTTCAGATTTAGAATAGGATCAGATTTTGATAACCATGACGAAGGATGGGCTATAGATCAAGTCTGCTTTGAGAAAGTATTTCCATGTAATCTTGGGGTAGGAATACAAGAGATTACTGTTGCCGGTCTTGAATTGGGTCAAAATTATCCTAATCCGGCCTCAGATATCACAACTATACAATTTTCTTTACCCTATAATGGTGAATATGCATTTGCCATCTACAATATGATGGGACAGTCGCTTTATGAAGAATCCGGAAATAAAGCCGGAGGGGTTTATAAAGTAGAAATAAATGTTAATGAATTCCCTAAAGGTGTATACTTCTATTCTTTGAGATTCGAAGACAGGATTTTGGTTAAAAAGATGATCATCGAGTAGTTTAAAATTTAAAAATCAAAAGATAAAAAAGCCGGTCTCTAGGACCGGCTTTTTTTATTCATTAAGCTCAAATATTTTTAAGATTTAAAAAGAGGAAACTTTCTCATTAGTTTGTTCACTTCTTTTTTGATGGTTTTGATTTTTTTCTCATCATCTTTATTCATCAAAATAGTGTCAATCCATTCAACCAATTGCGAAATTTCGTTTTTGCCAAGTCCTCTGGTGGTGATTGCCGGAGTGCCAAGACGAATTCCGGATGTTATCATGGGGGATTTGTCGTCAAAAGGAACCATGTTTTTATTGATAGTGATATCTGCCTTGATCAAGGCATTTTCGGCTTCTTTGCCGGTGATATTTTTATTTCTTAAATCTATCAACAACAGATGATTGTCTGTACCCCCTGTAAGTACATGATATCCCCTGCCAATGAATTCCTTAGCCATATGTCGGGCATTTTCAACCACATTTACACAATAATGCATATATTGATCTGTCAATGCCTGACCGAAAGCAACGGCTTTAGCTGCAATTACGTGTTCCAATGGTCCTCCCTGAGTGCCAGGAAAAACGGCAGAATCAAGCAAACTGCTCATATTTCTTACTTCACCTTTGGGAGTTTTAATGCCCCAGGGATTTGGAAAATCTTTACCAATCATTATAACGCCGCCTCTTGGACCTCTGAGAGTTTTATGTGTTGTTGAGGTAATGATATGGCAATAGGGTAATGGATCATTGAGAATACCTTTGGCAATTAGGCCGGCGGGGTGCGATATGTCTGCCATTACCAAAGCACCTACTTCATCAGCAATTTTTCTGATTCTTTGATAATCCCAATCTCTTGAATAAGCCGATGCCCCACAAATAATCAATTTTGGTTTGATTTTGTGGGCTTTTTCTTCCAGTTCTTTATAATTTATTAATCCGGTTTCTTTTTCTACACCATAAAAATGCGGTTCATATAATTTGCCTGAGAAATTAACCGGTGAACCATGGGTAAGATGCCCGCCATGAGAAAGATTAAACCCTAAAATTTTGTCACCGGGAGAGAGAACGGCCAGCATAACAGCAGCATTTGCCTGTGCGCCTGAATGTGGTTGAACGTTTGCCCATTCGGCATTGAATAATATTTTTAATCTGTCTATGGCAAGTTGTTCTATTTTGTCAACCCATTCACATCCGCCATAATATCTCTTTCCCGGGTAACCTTCGGCATATTTGTTGGTCAACACCGAACCCATTGCTTTTAAAACATCGTTATGTACATAATTTTCCGATGCAATTAGTTCGGCACCATCTTTTTGTCTCTTTTTTTCTTTTGCAATAAATGAAAATACCTCTTTTTCTTTCATAGATTTCATAAAAAACATATTTGGATACAAAAGAATAAAAAAAAGAAAAAAGCCCAATATTTATTTGGGCTTTTTTTTAGAAATTTTATATAAACCTAATGCAACTCCTGCAGAAATCAAAGCTGAGATGCCGCCGTCTATCGGTACACAAGGCGGTGGCCAACAAGGCGGATCACTACCACCTCCACCACCGGGAGGACCGGGGGGACCGGCTGCAATTAAACTGAATGCCAATAAACCAAACGTTAATACTATTATTATCTTAATGATTCGAGTAGTCACTTGAATACTTGTTAATTAAGCACAAAAATAATGATTTTTTTTAAAATACAATCTTATGCGTCTCGGTTTTTCCGTTGTTTTCGATATTAAGAATATAGATTGATTCGGTATTGTTCATTTTAATGGAAGATGGTATGGTCAATCTGTTTTGACCACTGATTTGATTGGAGTATAGCAATTGTCCCAAGAGATTGTAAACGGAAATTTTGTATTTATTCTTGGCATCAAGATTGTCTATAATAATGGATTCATGACCTCTATAAATGTTTACTGTATTATTGTCAAATGTCTGTAATGTTGAGTATTGGCTCTTTTTATTCAAAATTAGGTTGAGAGATTTTTGTTGATTTTCATTAAGATTCAATTTAACACCGGGAATGGCATTTAGATCATAAACCGCGTTATTTTCCGGGTCTTTTAATTTTATTTCGTCGTAATAAAGTGATAGATGATTTAAATTGTTCAGTCCAATTTCATAAATACCGTCAAATTTAGCTTTTACAACTAATGGAATAACAACTGATTCACCTTCAAAACAATTCAAAGCAAGATTATGATTGTCCATTGAAATTGTATAAATTTCTGGTGCAAGCAGGTTTTTTAGTTTAAGTGTAGTGGCATCAAATTCGTCAAATGAGAGTGACGCGTCTTCTGTATATCTTAAATAAGCTTGATTACGATAACCGGAAATAAGATCTTTTATGTAAATTTCTGTTTCATTGGCGAGATATTCCCGCACATTTACCAATACCTCGTCAGACACTAAGGGTTCCGGTGCTATGGCTTCATTGTCGTTAGAAATTCTGTAAAAATTTGATGATCCAGAAATATATTTAGAACTTTCGGTATAGGTACATGAAGGAGAGGATCCATTTGTTTGCACCCAGAATCCTTGAGAAGGCGGAATTAAAATATTGCTTCCGGAATAAAGCTTATAGGAAGAAGAAACAGCATCATAAATCCAAACCTCATTTTTAAGACCTGATTTAGATACATTATTCCAGTTAATCCATGCCTGATAGGGATTTCCAAGAAAATTCCAATTCCCGGGCGTGCTGTTGAGTTGTGATGAGTTCAATGTAAAGTTACCGAAATGTAAGGTGCCAATGGAATTAAACTTCCCACCATTATAGTTATTTAAATTATCGCCTAAAAATAATTCCACACCAAAGCCAAAGGGAATTGACTGGGAAACATTGGTGACGGTATCGTATTTTTGGGCTAAATTATTCCATGTATAAACACTGTAGTAAATCGAATCACAATTTGGGTCATAGCAGGCATTGCCGTCATTGCCATTTACGCCACTCATATAAAGTTCTTGGTCCCAGTCATTAAATGTGGTATTGGTGACAGGAGAAGCAAGGTCCGCATAATCTGCAGGGCGGGCGGAAATAAAGCGTTCAACAACAAAAGTACCATATACAGCTCCATCAGAAATCACCCTTGACGTAATATTACCACTGCCGAGCACAACGGTAGCATTTGGATTTACAGTTACACTACCACCGGCAATCACGTTCAATTCACGAATAATTTCAAAGTTTCCTGAACGGAACTCTACATCATAAGTACGTTCTCTGCGAAAATCTATGATTCTGAATATTGAAGATGAGTTATTATAAATTTTTGCATTAAAATTTGCCATGTATCTAATGTAAGCTGATCCTACTACTTTCCCGCCACTATTGATGATAATGTTGCCATATACCATCAAATATATGGCAGGGTTGTTAGGAAACTTCAAAGCTCCATTTATTGTCAAGTGCCTAACTTTGGTGGGGTTAGAAGCTAATGTTACCGTATGGCCGGCATTAATTATTACATTATGATAATTGCCGGGTATGCAATTACAATCCCATGTAGATGGATTGTTCCATGAACCAGATTTTATACTTTCAACTCCGTAGGATATGAGTGTCAAGAACGAAAAGTTAAGCAAAAATATAATTTTATTCATAAATCATACATTTTTTTCAATTATACGCAAATTTTATTTATTTGTTACAATTATTATTCAAAAAAAGAAATTTTTATTTAAATGTTTTTTTGTAATTATACATAACAAAAATAATAATAGTAAATGGGGTATGTATGCCATAAAGCATATCGGCAAGAATTTGGTTTAAAAAGGAAGATTGAATGGCAATATAATTCAACGCGTTTATTGATAGTATCATCAAAAAAATCATCCAAAAGAAAATTTTGAAAAACCTTATATTCTTTTGCATGTTTAATTTTCTCAATATTATTGTCGAAAAGAATGTATAAAGCCAGGTATATAAAAAATAAAAACCAACCTTCAATATAAATAAAGACCATTTGGAAAAATTTAAAAGAAATTTTGGAGGAGCTAAATAAGCATGATTATAAGGAAATGGGGTGTCATAAATGGCTGTGTTTAGCATTATGATGGTTAATTCCCTCAAGGCGTGAAGTATAAATAACATAATGATGTAAGGCAATGCTTTTTTCACTTCTTACCTGAAATTCTTAAAAAATAATACCATAATATTACTATGGCCGAATAAACAACTATAGTAAAGGTGTATTTATGGTGAAATGCCAAAGAATCGGGAGACAGTTGAACTATAATGGATAAAAAGACCAATCTGAGAACATTCAGTGCATTGATAATCAAGTTTCCGGAAAGTAATGCAATTAATCTTGTTTTGAGATTGAGAGGATAGGCGATTAAAAAACCGCTATATACAGCCATTAATGAAAGTCCATTGCAATTGAAAGCAATTGTGATGCCATGAGTGCCGTCTATTCCTACCCGATTGAATGTTTGAAAAACCTCAAAACCAAGTGTTTGTAATACTAATGCTGTTGCATTGATCAGATTTCTTATCATCCATTCATCTACCGGTCCGTTTGGTCTGAAAATAGTGGATTTTAAAAATAGCCATAAGATATAGACGAGGAAAATCTTCAGTATAAAAAGTAAAATTTCAGAATTTTCTTTTATGATTTCTCTCAATTGCATAATGCAAAAAATAAAAACAACCATTATAAAAATGGTTGTTTAAAAAATTGAAACAAATCAATAAATTACTCTTCTTTTTTCTTTTTCAGTTGCCTTCTCAAAGCTTCTACCACTTCGTCCAAGGCAATTTCGAATTTTTCGCTTGTTCTTTTGGCAAACACATCATTTCCCGGAATAGTCAGACGAATTTCTACTACTTTGTTTTCCGGAAGTTTGGTATCTTCCAGCTTCAGAAATACTTGGGCTTCGATGATATTGTCAAAAAAACGGGAAAGTTTATTGACTTTTTTTTCAATTAGTTCTATCAATTTTTTATCTGCGTCAAAATGAATTGATTGAATGTTGCATTTAATAGTTCCCATAGTTTTATTTTTTATGTTTTTTTGTTTGATCTCGGATGTGCAATTTTATAGATATTTTTTAATTTTTCATAAGAATTGTGCGTATAAATTTGAGTGGCGGCCAGATTGGCATGGCCGAGCAAATTTTTAATGGCATTGATATCGGCTCCTTCATTTAACAGGTGAGTGGCAAATGTATGTCTGAGTACATGAGGTGATTTTTTTTCGATGGTTGTGCATTTGGATAATTCGGTTTTGACGATGGTGTAAATTTGTTTAGGAGACCAGGGTTGCAATTGAGAATTAAAAAAATAATTTTCACAAGAAGATGATTTAAATTCCGGATATGCTTCATATTTTTTCAATATGTTGGTAATGGTATCAATCAGAGGGATGAATCTTTCTTTATTTCTTTTTCCCAAAACTTTGATTTTTTTCTCGGAAAGCAAGACATTGCTTTTTTTGAGTTGAATCAATTCACTTCTTCGAATACCTGTAGCATATAACAATTCTAAAATGACATATTTTTGAAATTCAAAAAAAGGCAACTGTTCGGATGGGTTGAGGTTATGAAAGATATTATGGATGTCTTTTTCAGGGATAAATACAGGATTGCGTTTAGGTTTTTTGATTTGTTTTATTTTCAAACATGGATTGTGTTCGATGATATTATTTTTCCTGAGATATTTAAAAAAACTTTTCAAAGAAGAAATTTTGCGATTGACTGTGGTTTTTTTCAAACCTTTTTCTATTGATTCGGCAATCCAAGATCGGATAATCAGATGATCCACCTGCTTCCAGTGCCGAATGTCATATATTTGCAAATAATCGAGAAATTGATAAAGGTCGTTACGATAAGAATCGACGGTGAGAACAGAATACCGTTTTTCTGTCAACAAATAGTCGAAATATTTTTCTAAATCCTTAGTCATAAAAAAAGTGTTTCAAAGATAAAACTTTGAAACACTTTTTCAAAGGAATTAAAAAATATTAAGATTCTTGTTGTTTTAATTTCTCGCGATGAATAGCACGCAAAATTTGTTGGCGTCTTTTGACGGATTTTTTTTCAAAAAATTGCTTTTCACGCAAGATTTTTAAAATTTGGGCTTTTTCAAACTTTTTTTTGTAACGTTTAAGCGCTTTGTCTATTGATTCGCCATCTTTAACTTGAACTATCAACATAATTTTTTGTGTTTTAGGGCTGCAAATTTATGATTTTTTTTATAAAGAAAATTAATTTTTTAAAATTTGTCTTGAAATGACAAGTTTTTGAATTTCCGAAGTACCTTCCCCGATTGTACACAGTTTGGCATCGCGGTAATATTTCTCGGCGGGATAATCTTTCGTATAGCCATATCCGCCGAATATTTGTACACTATCGGTTGCCACTTTTACGGCTACTTCAGATGCATAATATTTTGCCATGGCAGAGTATTTGGTAACTTGTTCTCCTTGATCTTTGAGGTATGCGGCCTGCATGGTAAGCATTTCAGCGGCTTCTATTTCGGTGATCATATCGGCAAGCTTGAAAGCTATGGCCTGGAATTCTGAAATTTTTTTACCAAATTGCTCGCGTTCTTTTGAATATTTCAAGGCATGTTCATAGGCGCCTTTAGCTATTCCTAATGAGAGTGCTGCGATGGATATGCGTCCTCCATCCAATACTTTCATGGCTTGTATAAAACCATCCCCAATTTCTCCAATGATATTGGATGAAGGTACCCGGCAGTTGTCAAAAATCATTTCTGCTGTTTCGGAGGATCTCATTCCTAATTTGTTTTCTTTTTTGCCTCCGGAAAAGCCGGGAGTGCCTCTTTCGACGATAAATGCAGTAATTCCATGGCTGTCCAACAATTCTCCGGTTCGTGCCAGTACAACTGCCACTTCGGCCGATATTCCGTGTGTGATCCAATTTTTGGCGCCATTGATAATCCAATCATCGCCATCCCGGTGGGCTACTACTTTCATTCTCAAAGCATCGGAACCTGTATTGGCTTCGGTCAATCCCCACGCGCCAATCCATTCGCCTGTGGCAAGTTTGGGAAGGTATTTTCTTTTTTGTTCTTCACTGCCAAATTGAAGAATATGGCCGGTGCATAATGAATTATGGGCTGCAACAGATAGGCCGATAGAGCCACATACTTTTGCAATCTCGGAAATGATCAAAACATATTCTATGTACCCAAGTCCGGCTCCTCCATATTCTTGAGGAACCAAAACCCCCATAAATCCCAGTTGTCCCATCTTTCTGAAAAGTTCTCTTGGAAAAATTTGTTTTTCATCCCATTCCATCATGTATGGGCGAATTTCTTTTTCGGCAAAATCTCTTGCTGCTTGAGCAATCATTTTTTGATCTTCTGTCAATACAAAATCCATATTTTTAGAATTTTATTATACTGTTTATTTTTTGCGAAAATGTTTCTAATTCATTGCGTCCGTTTAATGCAGAAAGTTCTATTAAAAAAGAAAACCCGGCTACTGAAGCATTGCATTTTCTGGCAAGATTGGCAGCTGCTTTTGCTGTGCCTCCTGTTGCAAGAAGGTCATCATGGATGAGTACTTTGTCTTGTTGGTTGAGAGCATCAGAATGTATTTCTATTGTGGAGGTACCGTATTCCAATTGATATTCTTCCCGGATAGTTTTGTAAGGAAGTTTTCCTTTTTTTCTAACAGGTATAAATTTGATATTCAGTGCTTCGGCCATGATCATGCCAAATAAGAATCCCCGGCTTTCAATGGCCATTATTGCGGTTAATCCTGTGTTTTGCCAGTGGTCGATGAGTAATTCTTTGCAAACTTTAATGGCTTTTGGATTAGCCAAAAGTGGGGTGATGTCTTTAAATATAATACCGGGTTTAGGAAAGTCCGGTATGTCTCTGATATATTGTTTAAGGTCCATTTATTCGAAACTTATATAATATTTAATTTTTTCAACTTTATTTGAATCAAGGCATTGATACAGGTTGCTAATTTCCTTAAAATTTTTATTTTCCCGCAGATAAACAAAAATTTTTTTTACGGTTATTTTATCAAAATACGGATGCCGGGACAATTCGTTGAAGGTTGTATGATTGATAGGGATTTTTTTGACAAGGGTGGTGTCGATGGTGAGGTAATTTTCGATAATGGGTAGTTTTGTTGTATCCAACTGATAGATTTCCCGTAATTGTTGTATGGAATAGAAGCCGCCGAGTAGTTCTCTGTATCTGATTATTCTTTTGCTTAATGTGGGGCCTATATAAGGCAATGATTCCAATTGGATGCTGTCGGCCGTATTAAGGTCAATTTTTTTTAAGGTTGCATTTTTACTTCGGATATAGTTGGTTTTGTTTGACCTGTTATAATATTTATTTACCTGATTATTCCTTTCGTATGATGACTGTTTGGTTTCTATGGATTGATACATTGAGTCGATAGCTGAAATATAATTGTCTTGAATGAATTTTAGATGTTGATTATATGAATTTTTTTGTTCTTTCAGAATAAAACGAATTATAATCGATATGAATATCAATACCAGTAGGATAAGTGTTCCCAAACGTTCGGTTTTAGTGAAATAAAATATCTTTTTGTGTTTTGACATTCATCGATTCAGTTGTTGGCACAAGCAGGGCATCGAATCAGTCTTTTAAATCTTTATCTTTACGGGTGTTTAAGATTTTCATGTAAAGATAAACTGTTACGGCAGTAACCAATCCTTGTGTTATCAACATCATTATTAACGCCGATGTTTTCATGATTGTTGTTTTTTTGTTTTATTAAAATGTGCAAGATATACCAGAAATGAAATAAATATAAATGCTATTAACAATAAAATCCTGGCACCTGTAAGATACAATTTTTTGTTTTTCAGTTCGCTTGCAAGTTGTAGATTGTCTTGCATGATGGCTGCTTCTATTTGTTCATTTATACCGGCATGGCTAATCATTTTGACGATAGATGAATTGTCTAAAGGCCAGCCATTACCGGAAGACAAAGAGTGTATGGCATTAGCCCAATCGTTGTTGGCAGGTGTGAATAACGCACCGATAAATACCAAAATTAGCATGACAGGGGTGATGTATTTAAGTACCCATTTGTAAAATTCCGGCAGTTTGATTTCGGCTCCTTTTTTAAGTTCTTCCCAGCCCTTATCAACTCCATAAATCCAGGCAAATAAAATTGTTTCGAGTGTGGCAAAAATTACAAGTGAAAACGTACCCGCCCAGTAATCATATTCATCGAATACTCCTTGATTGAAAAAGAAAACAGTAGGCAATCCAAGAATCAAAACAAATGCTCCAAAAGACCATGCAGATTTTTTTCTTGTCCATTTAAATTCATCCTGCATAAACCCTATCCAGGGCGTCCCCATTGCTAACGACGAAGTGATTCCGGCAAAAAATAATAAACCAAACCACATCACGCCTGCCAATGCCGATAAAAGAGGGCCCCATTTTTCAAATAAATATGGCATAGTTTGAAAGGCCATGCCAAAGCCGGCATTTTCCAATACCCAATCGATACCTAGATAACCCGCAGCAATGGGAATGACAATCATGCTGCCAAGGACAATCTCTACGAATTCGTTGGTAAAACCTGCCGTGAGAGAGTTGAGGGCAATATCTTCGTTTTCTCTTACATAAGATGCATAGCACTGAATAGTACCCATTCCGACCGATAATGTGAAAAAAATCTGACCGGCAGCCGCAAACCAAACCTTAGGGTCAGATAGTGAGGTGAAATTTGGTTCCCATAAAAAGTTGAAACCATCCCATGCATTTGCATCAGGATGTTCGGGTGTAGCTCCGGATGTGCCAAGGGTTAAACTTCTGATTGCCAGAAAAAATCCGAAAATCAAGAGCATGGGCACTCCGATTTTGGCTGCCCTTTCAACCCCTTGCAATCCCTTGGAAAGAATCCATGTATTCAATAGCAGGCAAATAATGTAAAACCATACGGCTTCATAAGGAATGCCCGTAGTTGACTTGGCGAAGTCGACATAACTTGAAAAAAAATTGGCCACTTCACTTTGAGACAAACCGTCGAATGTTCCGATGAGTGAATGGTAAACGTATGCCATGGTCCAACTCTCAATATAGCAATAATAAGCTGCCACGGCCACATTGGTGAAAATACCAAACACTCCGATATACTTCCAAAAATTTTGATTGTTCATACTGTCGAGAATGAATGGGGTAGAGTGGTGGTTTTTCTTTCCACCGAAACGCCCCATAGACCATTCTATCCATAAAAGCGGAATGCCCATCAATAGAAAACAAACAATATAGGGAATGATGAATGCTCCACCACCATTATTTACTGCTTGTACGGGAAATCTTAAAAAATTACCCAGTCCCACGGCATTGCCTGCCATGGCCAATATCAAACCAATACGCGAACCCCACTTTTCGTTTGTTCTTTTCATTCTGAAATTTATTAGGGTTTCAAAGATATTATTTTCTTAAAAAAAATTAAAAATTATTTAATGATTTGCTTATAAATTGAATCTATACTTTGGATAAATGGAGTGGGGGAATAGTGAATGGAATTGCTTATTTTTTTTAAAGAAAAACCGGTTTTGGGAGGGCGGGGAGCCATATTGGCAAAATAATTACTGTCGACCGGGCTGATCAAATCTATGGGTTTGTTTAAATATTCTGCAATTTTTCTGCCCATATCTGCAATAGACATTTGTTCACCACCGGAAATATGAAAAATTCCCTTTAAGCCGGTTTGAGAAAGTTTAATCACTGCATCGGCCAAATCTTCTACATATGTGGGCATACGGTATTGATCTTGAACCAGGGTGACGGGTTGGTTATTCAATAATTTCTCTAAAATAAACTCTACAATATTTTTTTTTGACAAACCAATGCCATGCCCATATACAACGATTGTTCTGACAATGATTGTGTCGGGTTTTTCTTCCAACACAGATTGTTCGGCCCACATTTTTGTTTTTCCGTAATAGTTGACCGGATTGGGAGGGTCATTTTCTTCATATATTCCTTTCGATCCATCAAAAACAAAATCGGTTGACAAAAAAATAAACTTGCAATTTTGTTGATTTGCAAAAGCAGCAAGGTTGCGGCTTGCTTCGACATTGCATTGATAAGCCAGGTGTTGTTTTTTCTCACATTCGTCTACATTGGTCATTGCGGCACAATGTATCAAAACAGAATCTCTGTCGGGTAAGTAAGGCCAATCAATTTCCTTACGGGTCAAATCCCAAGAAATAAAACGGTTGTCGGGTATGTAGGATATTCTGTTGGAGCCACGGGAGACAGCATAAATATTTTCTTTGGGGACAAAGAAATTTTTTTGTAAGTTTTTGTAAATGGTTTGACCTAATAATCCATTACTGCCGGTGATGAAATACTTCATTCTTTGATAATTTTTTCAAATTTTTCGATTTGTTCTTTATTGCCAAGTACATAAAACTTCATGTTTTCTTCTAAAATCAATCCTGGTGGAGGGTTGAGGTGCATAAATCCATTTTTGTCTTTGTAACCTATCAAATTTACTCCGGTCAAGGTACGTATGTTCAATTCTTCTATAGTTTTTCCTATGATATCAGGATTTATTCTATCTAAGTTAACTTCTTCAATGTATACGTCTTTTTGCAGATTACCGGAAAGATAGTCGAAAAATTCTATCAAGGCAGGTCTTGCAACAAGATTGGCCATGTGGGCACCACCAATTTTATCGGGCATGATCACATTGTTTGCCCCGGCTTTAATAAGAATTTCAAACGAATTGTCTTCGGATGCCCTTGAAATAATCTGCACTTGAGGATTTAAATATCTTGCAGTAATGACAACATACAGATTATCGGCATCATTTGGCAAAGTGGTGATAATGGCTCCTGCAGTTTTCACGCCGGCCTTTTCCAAAACGGCTTCAGAAGTGGCATTGCCTTCAATAAAAACAACCGATTTGTATCGTGCAAATTCTCTGATAAATTCATCGTCAATCGGTTTGTTTTCAATAATCACTACATTCAATTCCCTTTTGAGAAGTTCTCTTAGGGCTTGTCTTCCATTGCGGCCAAATCCGCAAATGATAACATGGTCTTTCATTTTTTTTATTTTAGCGATGGTTCTTGTATATAAAAGAATTTTTTTCCATTCATTATTTAAAACCAATAAAGTAAGTTGCGAGATGGCATATGTGAAAATTCCAAAACTAAAAATAATGAGAAATATAGTGAACAACTTGCCATCATCCGATAAAGGTTTTACTTCTTCATATCCTACGGTGGATATGGTGATGATGGTCATAAACAAGGCATCTATCCAGTTGTAATCATCAATCCAATGATAGCCGGCCGTCCCTATCAATAAAATTAGGATCAATAATGCAAGCAAATAATAAAATCGGTTTAAAGAAAACATCTATACTTCCCAAATTGATTTACGACCGTTAAAAAGATATTTTTTTAATTCTTTTATAAATGCCATTGGCAGATAAATAATCAATGGAGACCCCAATGTGAGAAAGGATGCATAGATGAATAGAAGGCGGAGTTTATGGGTGGGAATATTTAATTTTTCAGCCCACCATTCACATACACCAAATGCTTGTTTGCCAAAAAAGGCCAGCACATGATTGCTTATGTTGTTGATGAGAGTATTTTGTTTCCTATCTTGCATGACGTACATTTTTTATGAACACAATAATTATTGTATAATTCCATTAGCGCTTGCGAATGGAGTTGGTTTTGATTCGCAACACCCAAAGATAACCATTTTGCCGTAATTTTATTTTTTTCGGGTTTAATTTTTTCAGGGATTGTCAATATAGATTCTTTTAATTCCGGCATATTTAATTGGTCGGCATAATAAAACAAAAAAGGCAAAAGTGCATTGGATATGATTTTACCTGCCGAGTCGGCACTCAATTTGAATTGAAAATTTTTGTTTTGACCAAATTTTTTTCCAAAATGATAATGTTGTTGCCAATATTCAGAAACTTTGAAAGAAAATAGTTCAAAGATATTTTTGTATATTTTGTCCGGATTGTTGACAATGGATAATAATCCTTGACTGGAGTGATATAATGCTGCAAGTTGGGCCAAACGTATAGTTGGAAAATTGGCAGGTCTGGTTCGGGAAAATTTCCATTGTATGGTGGGTGGGTTCAATTTCCATTTTGACTTTAGAAATTCAAATTCTTTTATCAACCGAAGTTGATAAGAATCTACGGCATCTTCGTTCAAAAAACCGGCCATGCCAAACAAAATAGCTTCCAGTTGCAACAGGTTGTCTTTGTGATTTGACAATACTTTTGGAGGTATGGACAGACCCAACAGTTCCATGTTTGATTTATGTATTCCGAAGCCGAAAGAATCAAAAAGAAAGATTTGAAATAAATGTTGCCAATCGTTTTTGATAATGTCGTTGAATTTTTGTTTTTCTTTGATTTTTCTTTGCCATCTTTCTATAATCCAGCTATCCCAGAAAAGAGAGAAGTAAGAACGTATTTCTCTGTTTAAATAAGGCCCACAGACAATATCGTTGGATGATTCTTGTAAACAGGCATATTTTTGAAGGACCATTCTTGGTATGCGACCTTTCAGTTGCAATGTGGGACATCCTATCAGATGTTCTATCTCCTGATCGTGTTCATAAACCACATGCAAAATAACATTCCGGTAATTCGGATCATGTTGATGCCCATGATGTAACCAATCTGAGCTTTTAATATGAATTTCTACATTTCCTGCCCAAATAGTGTTGCCAATCGCAATTTTTGCATTGATAAAATCCGGTCCTTGATCATGGTTGTGCCAACCAGGTGAAATAATACGAATGGTTTCGTTGTGGGTAGTGGTTAAATTATTTTGGTTAAATTGTCTGGTTTTCCAGACAAAGTGCAAAATATCTTCATTTGTTATCATGAAAAATAATTTGACATGACATTTTGCATCTTTTTTGCTTCATTGGCCGCACATTCGGCAAAATCTTCATCTTGCGAAGCAAAAATGATAGATCTCGAAGCATTTATCAAAAAAGTCATATCATGATTGCTTGCAGCTTTGATGGTCGAGGACAAATCACCTCCTTGTTTCCCAATACCGGGAATTAAAAAAAAGTGTTGAGGAAATTTGTTTCTTATTTCTCTTATGAAAGTTGGTCTTGTCGCTCCCACAACAAACATGGTGTTTTCTGAAGTGCCCCATGCAGATGTTTTTTCCATTACAATTTCATATACCTTTTTATTTCCAAGTTGTGTGGGTAATAATTGAAAATCTTCGGCCCCGGCATTAGAGGTGAGTCCCAAAATAATTATCCATTTATTATCGAATTCCAGATAGGGAGTAATGCTGTCCTTACCCATATACGGATTTACGGTAATGGCATCAAAAGATAATTGATGAAAAAAAGCTTCGGCATATTTTCTTGATGTATTCCCTATATCTCCTCTTTTTGCGTCGGCTATCGTAAAGATACCGGAAGGAATGTAGTTTAGTGTTTCTTCCATGATTTTCCAGCCCTTATGGCCTAAAGATTCATAGAAAGCCGTATTTATTTTATAAGCAACGGCAAAATCTTTAGTAGCATCAATAATTGTTTGATTAAATCGCAATATGTCTTCCGGACGTTTTGAAAAACCTTTGGGAAGTTGGTTTATATCCGTATCGAGCCCAACACAAAGCACACTTTTTTTCTGAAAAATATTTTTTATTAAATCACAGCGTTTCATTCAAATAATGTTTTGTTGTTGTAACTTTTCGGTGTTTTCGGCAATTCTCAAAGCTTCAATCAATTCGTCGATATCACCTTCCATAAAACTGTCAAGGTTATAAAGGGTTAAGCCTATCCTATGATCTGTTACACGATTTTGTGGGAAGTTATAGGTACGAATTTTGGCTGAACGGTCACCGGTTGAAACTTGTGATTTTCTTAGAGCGGCTCTTTCCTTCATGCGTTTTTCATATTCAATTTCATAAATTTTTGTTCTCAATAATTTGAGTGCTTTTTCATAATTTTTTATTTGAGAACGTTCGTCCTGACATTCCACAACTATGCCTGTGGGAATATGGGTTAATCTAATGGCCGATTCGGTTTTGTTAACATGTTGTCCTCCTGCACCACTGGCCCTGAAAGTGTCTTTCTTGATATCCTTTTCATTTAACACAACATCCACCTCTTCGGCTTGAGGCAGGACAGCTACGGTTGCGGCAGATGTGTGCACTCTTCCTTGGGATTCGGTTTGAGGCACACGTTGAACACGGTGCACACCTGACTCAAATTTTAAAATTCCAAAAACTTCATCACCCGAAACAGATAATTGAATCTCTTTAAAACCTCCCATGGTACCTTCGTTCACATTTAAAATTTCGTATTTCCAACCCTTTTTTTCAAAAAACTTGGTATACATTCGAAACAAATCTCCGGCAAATATTGCCGCTTCATCTCCTCCGGTACCGGCTCTGATTTCCATTATGGCATCTTTGCTGTCTTCAGGATCTTTGGGAATTAATTTCCATTTTAGTTGTTCTTCGAGGTTGGCAATATTTTTTTCGGCAAGTTCGGCTTCTTCTTTTGCCATCTCTATCAATTCGGCATCTTTTTCGTTTTCAATTATATCTTTGGCTTGTTGAAGATTGTTGATCATTTGTTTCATTTGCTCCGCAATGTTTAAAATTTCTTCGAGTTCTTTGTATTCTTTATTCAGTTTGGCAAATTTCACAGGGTCGTTGATAAATTGCGGATCAGATAATTTATTTGAAAGTTCCTTGAATTTATATTCCAAAGGTTCTATTTTCTTAAGGATCTCCATATAACTTTATTTTTGATAGGTAAGTTTTTCAATTCCATTATCTATGGTTAATAAAGGTTTTGGGGAATCTTCTACATGACCGATGATTTGAGCTTCAATATTAAAATCCTTTGCAATAGTGATAATATTTTCGGCTGTCTTCAGGTCTGTATAAATTTCCATTCTATGTCCCATATTAAAAACCTTATACATTTCCCTCCAAGGAGTTTTGGTGGTGTTTTGTATGATACGGAATAATGGAGGAATGGGTAATAGGTTGTTTTTAATGACATGATATTTGTCCAGAAAATGTAAAATTTTTGTTTGACCACCTCCGGTACAATGAATCATTCCGTTGATTTTATTTCTGCATTGATTGAAAACTTCCATCATAACAGGCACGTAAGTTCTCGTGGGAGAAAGTATTGCACTTCCAATATCAGAATTAAGTTCAGGAATGTAATCAGTCAAATAGTATGGGCCTGTATAAGCTACAGAATCGTCTAATTGGTGATCGTATGTTTCCGGAAATTTAGCAGCAACTTTTTTGTTAAGTAAATCATGTCTTGCTGAAGTGAGTCCGTTGCTACCTATACCACTGTTGTAAGAGTATTCATAAGAGGCCTTTCCTGAAGATGCCAGACCAACAATCACATCACCCGGTTTAATACGTTCATTGTGGATGACCTTATCTTTATGCATACGTCCAAATACGGTAGAATCTACAATGATGGTTTGTACAAGATCTCCTACATCGGCGGTTTCGCCTCCGGTAGTAATGATTTGGTATCCAAACTTCGCAAATGTATCTTTCAACTCTTCGAATGCTTGAATGATAGTGGCAATTACTTCACCGGGAATTCTCCATTTATTTCTTCCGATGGTAGAAGAGAAGTATACGGGCCCGGTAAATCCGACACATAAAAGGTCATCTGTATTCATCACCAAAGCATCTTGCGCTATACCTTTCCAAACGTCAAGGTTCCCGGTTTCTTTCCAATAAGCATATGCCAACGACGACTTGGTGCCTGCACCATCTGCATGCATGATGGATACATGGTTCGAAGAATAAACATCCTGAGTAATTTTACAGAATGCCTTTGGAAAAATTCCTTTGTCAATGTTTTTAATGGCATTGTGTACGTCTTCTTTATCGGCCGATACGCCACGTTGGTTGTATTTATTGTTTCTCATAAAATTAAAAATAAAAAGGACATCCCCCTAAAGGAATGCCCTTAATGAATTGTTATATTAAATCTACTGTTGGTTTTGCTCTTGATTGCCGCTATTTTCGGGTTGTTTTTTGGGTACATAATCTGTGCGAAGTACAGTAAACTCAGTGCGACGATTGAGTTGGTGTGCATATTCGATTTGTTCGGGATCTTTTAAGCTTTTGATAAATGACTCGGATAAAACGGTCCCTTTTTTGAATGGTCCCATATCCCTGTCTAAAACGCGCGGCATTTTTTCTCCGTAACCTTTTGCCACCATTCTGTCGGGTTCAATACCTTTTTCTATCAAGAAATTCACAGCCGATTCGGCACGTTTTTGAGAGAGTTTTAAATTGTAATTGTCGCTACCTCTAAAGTCAGTATGTGAACGAAGTTCGATTACAATGTTCGGGTTGTCAATCATAATTTTGTAGAGGTATTCAAGCGAATCTTTTGCCTGGTCGGTAAGAGTAGCTTTGTTGTATTCATATACAATTTCAGGTAGAACTATAGGTTTGGCAATTGGTTGCAATTCATAGATATGTTGAAATTTTTTGGATTCATTGTATCCAATGGTTGATTCTTTACCTTTTGCATTCAAATATCCATCTTTTGAAACAATGATTTGATAGGAGGTATTTGGTTTAATGTATCGTTCATTACCGTTGGTTTCGAATGCAAAAAATCCATTGTCATCAGTGGTGATTTCGTGAGTTGTACCATCGCTGCCAATGAGTTTTACTTTGGCGCCGGCCAAAGGTTTTTTAGTTTCCAAATCAACAACGGTACCTACTAAAGCAAATTGAAGAGGAGGTAGGTAAAATTCCCAGATATCGTCAGCTCCTTTTCCTCCTTCCCGGCTTGATGTAAAAAAACCTTTTTCTTCAGTACCTTCAAACGTAATACCAAAATCGTTGTAAGGCGAATTGATAGGGTATTGCATGTTTGTTACCTTTCCCCATTGATTCGGCCCGATGGGTTCTGCTTTGAAGATATCAAGTCCTCCCATACCTGGATGTCCATCCGAAGCAAAATATAGAACATTGTCATCTCTGATAAACGGAAACATTTCATTTCCGGGGGTGTTGATTTCAGGGCCTAAATTGATAGGTTGGCTCCATGAACGTGATCTTTTATCATAAGTCACATACCAAAGGTCTTTACCACCAAATCCTCCCGGCATATCCGATGCAAAAACCAAAGTCTGATCATCGGGAGATATAGCAGGATGACCGACAGTGATAGTATCGGGTGCTATTGGAATGACTTCTGCTTCCCCCCAGGAGGTTCCCTTCTTACGGCTTACCAAAATCTGACATCCAAAAACTCCAAATTTGTCAAATTTGCAGCGGGTAAAAAATAGCTGATTAGCTTTAGAGTTGACGCATGCAGCACCTTCCTCAAATTCAGAGTTGATCTCCGGGCCAAGCAATGTGGGTTCACTCCATTTGCCATTCTTGTCTCTTTTAACTTCGTAAATATCAGCAAAACTTTGCCCAGTGACATCTGATACGCCTTCTCCTGTGGATCCTATTCTTGTAGAAGTAAAGTAAATTAGTTGATTTTTTTTGTCGGCAAATGTGGGAGAAAAATCATATTGTTCGGAATTGATAAAGGGCATGGGGGTGATTACATAGCGAGTGGGTTTTTCTATCCATTGTTGGGCCTGTTCACAAGCTTTTATTCCTTCTTCTCCTCTTTTATCTTGTGGATTGGCTGCTTTGTATTTGTTATAATTTACAATGGCTTCGTCATATTTGCCTTGTAACCTGTAACAATCTGCAATGTGTAAATATACAATAGGGTCGCTGTATTGCGCTTTGATGGCCTTATCATACCATACAATGGCATCACCACAATTATCACTCAACCTGTAGGCCTCTCCTATTTTAAATAATATCTCGGCTTTAACCGATGCTTTTCTTTCTTTTTCATAGGCTTTTTTATAGAGCTCAATACATTTGTAGTATTTCTCTCCTTCAAACGCAACATCAGCTTCTTTTTTATAATTCTTTTGTGCCAATGCCGGTATGGTCACCAATAAGAATAATAATCCGATAATTTTTGATTTCATACTTATTTTTTTATTCTAAAAACGGGCACTAATTTAGTGGATATTTTTTAAATAGCAAAATTTAATCAACATTGCCTTTCGTTATGTGTTTTGGATGAAAGCAAAAAAACTTTTTTTTCTATTATTAATATAGAATTAAATAAAAATTATTTAACGTGTAAATAAAATCTCTTTCATTTTAGGCATGGGCCATAAGTTGTCGTCTACTAAAAGTTCTAATTTGTCGCAATGGTATTTGATTTGGTCAAAATGAGGGAGCACCTCGTCACAATAGGCAATGGCCTTTTCCCTGGAACTTTCTATTTTATTTGCTTTCTTTCGGGCATCGACCATCGACTCTGTAAGTTGGTAAAGTTTGTTGATATGGCTAGATATTTCTTCTACTAGTTTTTTGGTCGTAGTGGTTAATTCATCTGCTTTTTTGCCATAAACATTGTAAAGCCCTTCCAGGTTTTTGATCAATTCGTTTTGATATTTTATTGCCGAAGGAATGATGTGCGTCAAAACTATATCGCCAAGCACTCTCGATTCAATTTGTACCTTTAAGGTATATTTATCCAATTCTATTTCATGACGGGCTTCTAATTCTTTTTCAGTCAAAACCCCTAAATCGGAAAATAGTTTTTTGGTTTCTTTTTTGTCAAAAATGTCAAGTGCTCTGGGTGTATCTTTAATATTTGACAATCCTCTTTTTTTCGCTTCTTTAACCCATTCTTCACTATATCCATTACCCTCGAATCGAATTTTTTTGGATACCTTGATACAACGTTTAAGTTCGTTAAAAATGGCTTCATCTTTGCTAAGTCCTTTCGCGATTAATTTATCTACGTTGGCTTTAAATTCTATCAATTGGTTGGCTACAATGGAATTTAAAACCGTCATTGCCGATGCGCAGTTTGCACTGGAACCAACTGCCCTGAACTCAAATTTGTTGCCTGTAAATGCAAATGGTGATGTTCTGTTTCTGTCGGTATTGTCACGCAAAATTTGAGGTATTTTACCAATGTTAAGTTTTAATACGGTTTTTTCTTCCGGGGTCATTTTTCCGGTTTTGACACTTTGTTCCAAATCATCAAGCAGACCGGTCAGGTAGCTTCCTATAAATACCGAAATAATGGCAGGTGGCGCCTCATTTGCACCTAATCTATGATCGTTTGATGCTGATGCAATACTAGCTCTGAGTATATCCGCATTGTCATGTATGGCTTTGATTGTGTTGATAAAAAAAGTCAAAAATTGCAGATTGCTTTTTGGGTTTTTCCCGGGGCTTAATAAATTAACGCCTGTATTGGTAGCCAATGACCAATTGTTATGTTTACCCGATCCATTGAGGCCTTTGAATGGTTTTTCGTGAAGTAAAACAACAAAGTTATGTTTGGCAGCAACACGCGGCATTAGATCCATCAACAGCTGGTTATGGTCTACGGCCAAATTGACCTCTTCGTATATTGGGGCGCATTCAAATTGGTTGGGAGCCACTTCGTTGTGTCTTGTTTTTATAGGTATTCCCAAACGGTGTGCCTCATATTCCAATTCTCTCATAAATGCACTTACCCTTGACGGAATGCTGCCAAAATAATGATCCTCCAATTGTTGCCCTTTTGCCGGACCATATCCAATCAATGCACGGCCTGTGAGCATAATGTCGGGACGAGAATAATAAAATGCTTTGTCGATTAAAAAATATTCTTGCTCCCAACCCAATGTAGGATAAACTTTTGTAATATTCTTGTCAAAATATTGGCAAACTTCTGTGGCTGCTTTGTCAATTGCATGAAGCGATCGTAATAAAGGAGTTTTATAATCCAACGCTTCGCCCGTATAAGAGACAAAAATGGTAGGAATACATAAGGTCCCACCGAGAATAAATGCCGGTGAGGTAGGGTCCCAAGCAGTATAACCTCTTGCTTCAAAGGTGTTTCTTATACCTCCACTGGGAAAACTGGAGGCGTCCGGTTCTTGTTGGGTTAGTTTGTCTCCGTCAAAAGTTTCTATTGCCAAACCTTCTGCTGTTGGTTCAAAAAAAGCGTCATGCTTTTCGGCAGTCAGTCCATTAAGGGGTTGAAACCAATGGGTATAATGTGTCGCTCCTTTACTGATGGCCCAATCTTTCATAGCCGAAGCTACTACGTCGGCCAATTCTTTATCAATTTGTCCGCCATGTTCAATGATATTCCTGAGTTTTTTATAGGCATCTCTTGATAAATATGAACGCATGACCATTTCATTAAAAACCTGACTTCCGTAAATTTCAGAGATTTTTTTCTCTTCTTGTTGAAATTCTCTGATATTTCTTTCAAGCAGTTTTTCTATGGATTTCAATCTTTTTGTTATCATATTTTTAGTTTTAAATTCACGGCAAAAGTATAAAAAAATAAAATATACCCTAAAAAAATGGGGGGTGTATTTTGAAAAAATATAATTTTTCTAAAAAGGCCTCTTTCTTCATGGGGGGGGGGTAAAGAAAAATTGTGGTAAAATATTTATGAAAAATTCATTTATGTTAGATTCCGGTCTATAACAAAGAGATGTTTTGGTAGTTGTTGAAAAAAATGCAGAGATGAACTATTTCATTAAATGAGCAACACAATACCCTGCAAGGTTTAAATTTACAATTTAAAGGCTGAATGCTAAATTCAATATGAAATTAAAACTCCGGGCAAATCAGACATCTTGCCTGTATTCCCTGAATTTTTTTTACATTTTGAATTTTACGGAATGTTTTATATTCTTCTTCAAAGAAATGTTTGGCCAAAGTTTCCTTAACGTTTTCATTCAGGGATGAAAAAAATTCAAACCATACATTGTCCGTTTTGGGGTATGTGACAACCTGAATATCTTTTTTATCTAAACCTGCTTTTTCTTTTGCTATGTCTATTGCCATTTTCAATCCGCCTAACTGATCGACAAGCCCAATGTGTTTTGCATCGACTCCTGCCCAAACTCTTCCTTGACCAACGCTGTCGACAGTTGATTTTTTTAAATTTCTACCTTGAGCCACTTTTGAAATAAAATCATCATAGATTTTTTCAATGCCGTCTTGAATTACTTGTTTTTCAAAGTCGGTCAATGGACGGTTGACAGTCATTAAATCGGAATGGAGATTTGTTTTTACTGTGTCAAAGGTTATACCTAATTTATTATTGTAAAATTGTTTCATGTTGGGGATGATACCAAAAACACCAATAGAACCGGTGATAGTCAGTGGTGTGGCCAATAGTTCGTCGGCCATGCATGAAATATAATAACCACCGGAAGCAGCCACATTACCCATAGAGACAATCAAAGGTTTTTCTTTTTTTAATAATATCAATTCCCTCCAAATGATATCCGAAGCAAGTGCGCTTCCCCCGGGAGAATTTACCCTTAAAATTACGGCTTTTATTTTTTCGTCATCTTTTAGTTTTTTGATATATTTTACCAACCTTTCCGGTGATATTTCATTTGGTTCACCTTTTCCGTCAACAATATCACCGGAAGCATACAAAATAGCAATGCGATCATTTCCGTATGTTTTTTTGATTGTTTTGAAGTATTTTGAAGCAGATATAAATTTGTCTTTAACAACGGCTTTTTTCCCTGTTTTGGATTCGGCAGGGATGTTTAATTTTACATTAAAAATAGAATCAACTTGATCTTTGTAGGCGAGCATATCTACCATTTTCATTGCAATGGCGTTTTCAGGGGTGCGAACAAGAATTTCGTTGGCAATCAGATTGAGAGAATCTTTAGAAATTTTTCTTGATTTAGAAACATGTTCTACAATCTCATTCCAGATGCTGTTAACTAATTGCTTGATCTGCAAACGATTTTCATCACTCATTTTTTCAAGAATAAAAGGCTCGACGGCACTTTTAAATTTGCCATGACGGATGATTTGCGGGTCGATTTCCAGTTTATTTAGCAATCCTTTCAGAAAAGCAACTTCATAAGAGATACCTTTCCATTCCATCATACCCGCCGGGTTCAGAAAAATGCTGTCAGCCACAGAAGCAAGGAAATATGCACCTTGCGAATATACTTCAGAATATGCATAAACAGGTTTTCCTGAGGTTCTAAAATCTTCGAGGGCTTGTCTTAATTCAAATAAATTGGAAGAGCCCGAACGGAAAAAAGGAGAAATTTCAAGATATATACCTTTGATGTTTTCATCATATTTTGCGTTATCAATAATTTGAATGTATTGATAAAGTGTTAGCCCCGATTTTTCTAAATCCATTTGAAAAAAGTCAAAACTTTCGAAAGGGTTGGCTTGATAATCCTTTATTTCATTATCGATTTTCAAGTGTAAAATTTTGGGTGTAGACAAAGCGGATTCCTTTTTGTCAATTTCAGTTTTGATATTTGACACTGAAGAAGCAATAACACCAAAAATTATTAATACTACAATGAAAAGAGCAACCAAAATAGCCAACAATGCTGCAAAAAAAGTTTTAAAAAAAGAAGCCATAAATTAATTTTTGGAAAATTTTGCCAAATATACATCATTTACATATATTAATGCCTGAAAAAATAGATAAATGGTCAAAAACGAAAACAAAAGGTTGGAAAAGGTGATATTGTCAATTGGCAGTAATTTGGGTGATAAATTGCAAAATTGTCGGCATGCAACAGAAATGTTGGAAGAAGCTGTAGGGAAAATTTTAAAACAATCTTCATATTATGAAAGTGAGGCCTGGGGCTATGAATCCAACAATTTATTTATTAATTGTGCCGTTGAAGTGTTGACTTCATTAAATCCGATTGAATTATTGAAACAAATAAAGGACATAGAAAAAAAGCTCGGGAGAGATAAAAGTGTATCAAACTTATACAAAGACAGAATAATAGATATTGACATAATATTTTATGGCAATCAGGTGGTGATAACCGATTTTCTTAAAATACCACATATTTTATATCGCAAAAGAAAATTTGTAATACTGCCGATGTTAGAAATCGTGCCGGAAAAAATTGATCCTGTTGATGGCAAAAAAATTTTTCAAATTTTACAGGAATGCGATGATTTTAGTACAGTTAAAAAGTTTTAATACCATAAATAGATTTTTTTAATTGAAAAACATTTTTTAATATTGCCCAAAATTTAATCCAAAAAACTATGAACTATAGAAATTTACGAAATGCTTCTTTAATTGTGTTGGCGGCCGGAAGCCTTGTGGCATGTAATGCACTCAAGAAAATGGCTAAAAGAGCCAATGAGGTTAATTATACTGTGACGCCAAATCCCTTGGAGATGCACGGGGATACTATCGTCATGAATCTTTCCGGAAGTTTTCCTACAAAGTATTTTCATAAAAAAGTGAAAGGAGTAATTACACCTACCTTAAAATACAATGGTGGGGAAACCAATTTTGCGCCGGTAACTTTGAAAGGAGAATCTGTTGAAGGAGAAGGGATTGTGATTAAATATGCCGAAGGGGGCAAATTTTCACATACAGCAAAAATTCCTTACCAACCCGGAATGGAAAAAGCCGAGTTGTTTCTAAATCTTGAAGGATTCTACAAATCCAAAAGCAAGAAGTTTGATCCTGTGAAAGTTGCAGATGGAACTATTATCACACCCAAATTGGTAAAATCAGATGATAAACCTATTTTGGGGAAAGATGAGTTCAAACCTTCCCATCAAATCAGTATTTATGCCGATATTCATTATATTGTTAATACAACCACTCCCGTAAGTGGTGATTTGAATAAACCGGATATCAAGTCCATGAAAGAAAATGCCAAAAGATTGGCTACTCAAACCAGAACCACGATAAAAGGAGTGAAAACAGAGGCATATGCATCGCCTGAAGGGGAATTGTCAAGAAACGAGAATCTTGCAAATCAACGTGCCGAACATGGAGCCAAATTTGCCGTGGATGTTTTGAAGAAAGAAAAAGTTGCCAAAGCAACTGAGCCCGGATTCTACACTGCAACCGGTAAAGGTGAAGATTGGGAAGGTTTCAAAAAACTTATGCAAGCCTCAAACATCAAAGACAAAGATTTAATTATTCGTGTTCTGGAAATGTATTCTGATGTAAATAAACGCGAAGAAGAAATTCGCAACATGGCAGAAACTTTCAAAGAGTTGAAAGATAAAATTCTTCCCCAACTTCGTAGAAGTGAAATTTGGATTTTGGCTGATAGCTTAAGCCGTCCTGATAACGAAATCATGGAATTAAGCAAAACCAATCCCAATGCATTGACTATAGACGAATTACTTCACATTGCTTATGTGACCAATGACTTAAATGAAAAAGAAAGAATCTATAAAAAAGTAATTGAAGTGTATCCAAATGATTGGAGAGGCCCCAACAATTTAGGTTATGTATATGTGATGCAAAACAAAATAAATGATGCAAAAGCCCAATTTGAAAAAGCCAATACTTTGAAGCCCAATAATCCTATTGTGAAAAACAATTTAGGAGTTTGTGAAAGAAAATCAGGCAATTTGAAAAAAGCCATGGAATATTATGATGCAGCCGCAGGTGCCGGTCCGGAAGTAAATTATAACAAAGGAATTATTTATATCATCTGGGGGGATTATGCTTCAGCTGTAAGCAGTTTTTCCGGTAGTTCATCTTTCAATGCCGCATTGGCTCAACTTCTCAATGGTAACCCGGATGGCGCTGTTAAAACTATAGACAACTCTCCCGATAAAGATTCTGCAATGGGTTATTATTTAAAAGCAATTGCTGCTGCCAGAATGAATAATGCAGATATGTTGGTAAGCAATCTTAAAAATGCAGTTTCTAAAGATCCATCCTTGAAAGCAAAAGCTAAAGACGACGCCGAATTTATCAAATTCAGAAATAATTCTGAGTTTCAAGCAGCTGTAAATTAATTGTCAGATACTTTAATTTAAAAAAAGAGCCATTTAATGTGGCTCTTTTTTTATTTAATTTCTCAGATATTGAAATTTTTATATTTTTGCTTAAAATTTTATAAATATGAAAAAAATTGTATTTATTGCTTTATCTGCTTTTGCTTTTTTTGTGTTTTCTTGTAAAAAGACTACAATCAATAAAAGAATCGTTGGTGAATGGACGGTAAAAGAAATGACAGTTGATGGAAACCCGATTAATTTAGATGATACTTTAAGAAATACCGACTCTTTAGATATTACTTCTATTCGTCAAATTACTTTTAACGGTTGTGACAAATATGAATTAAACGACCAAAAATATTGTTATGGGCATATGAGAGGAATGTATTTTACCTATGATCAATATGAAAAAAACAATGTTGCCAGTGGTATAGTTTTTCCATTTGTTTATGAAGTAAAGAAAGGTGGTAAAATATTGTTTAAAGTCGATTATGGAACATTACCCAATATTTCTTCAAAAGTTGAAAAAGAATTTGAAGTAAATGTAAAAGAAAAGAAAAAAAATAAATTTGTTTTGGAATATACTACTGCAGATGGGAAAACTATTGTAATAAGTTTAGAAAAATAATTTTTTGTATTTAAAAAAGTTATTTTATATTTGAAAATTATTGTTTAACCTGTTAAATTTTAAAACTATGAAAAAATTATTTATTATCGCAGCAGTTGCTTTTGTTGCAACTTTAACTTCTTGCAAGAAAGAATGGACATGTGAATGTTGTGCTGATTGTGGAGGAGGAAAGGTATGTGTGCAAGAAACTAAAAAAGAAACAAAAAAAGATGCTCAAGAGCGTTGTGATGAATCACAAACCTCAAGTGGAGGTTGTACTACCTCTTGTGAGTTGAAATAATTTTTTGATAAACTTGAAAAAAAGGGGAGATTTATCTCCCCTTTTTTTATCTATAATTTAGGAAGATGAAAAAGATTGTCAGAATTTTGTTGGGCTTGTTTTTTATTGTATCCGCATGGTTGAAACTCGAAAGTTTGGACAGTTTTAAAATCTTGATTTTAGATTATTTTCATTTAGAATCGTGGAATACGGTTGAGATCATTTCGAGATTGGTCATTTCTGTCGAGTTATGTATTGGATTTTTAATTATGATACCGTTCTTTCATAAATTTACCTATAATCTTACCCAGTCATTTTTATTGGTAATGACCATTTTTTTATTCTATTTGCTCATGTCAAAGGGCAATAATGCCGATTGCGGATGTTTGGGAGAATATGTAAAACTTTCACCATTAGAAAGTATATTGAAAAATATTGCCCTAATGGCTCTTACTTTTTTTGTGTTAAGAAATTCAAACGAAATTAAACTTAACAATGCATTTAAATACGTTACAGTTGTATTAATTTTTTTAAGTTTTTCAATTCCATGGATTTATGCTGCTCCCGACAGGATGTATGAGCTTCCTCCTGCACAATTAAATCAACCAATGCAGGTGAATATTCTTGAAAATTTTTCTAATGGAGAAACCCCTGAAGTGTTGAAAAGCGGAAAAAAAATCGTTTGTTTTTTCAGTACTTCATGTAAGTTTTGCCGTATGGCAGCCAAAAAAATAACGTTGTTTCAAAAAAATAGTGGTTTGCAATTACCGGTTTATTATATTTTTTGGGACGCATCAGGTAAGTTAAATGAATTTTGGGAAGAAACTCAATCGAACAAATATCCTTATCAAGTAGTTCCTCCGGATATTTTTTTCCCTTTAGGAGGGAATCAACTACCCGCCATTTACTTTTTGAATGAAGGAGTAATTGTGGCAAAACATAGTTATCGAACTTTGGATGAAAAAAGAATTAAAGAATTTCTTTCGGAACATTGAAAATTTGGTATTATTTTTGTTTTGAATAAATCTAAACCACAAAATCCATAAATTATGAAAACTATAGCAAAACTTTTATTTGTATTGACCTTAATCATGGTGCTTTCACAAGCATGTAAAAAATGTACGTCTTGTCAGTATACTTACAAAAGTTCTACTTCGCAACAAGACACTACCGAAAGTTTTGGTGAAGCTTGCGGTACTCCGGATGATATTGATAATTATGAGAAAAATTGTGACCAGACAGCCAAGCAATATGGCGCAAATTGTGCTTGCACAACTTCCTGATTAAATTTGTCCGGTTTTTGCAAAAGAGGATGGTTGTATAGTAAATGTGAACTTTCCGTATAAAATTTTTAAGCCAATTGATTTTATCGTTATCCATCAAGGTTTTTGCTTTGATGGTTTTTTTTTGTTAAATTTTATTTCTTAAATAAATTTAAGATAGATTGATTTTATTTGAAAAGAACTTAAAAAACTCCCACATAACTATTCCTCCACACACCGAAACATTTAATGAATGTTTCGTGCCAAATTGCGGTATTTCAATGAATTGATGGCAATGATGTAAAGATACCTCCGACAATCCTTCCACTTCATTGCCAAATATCAACCAATAAGTTTTCTTTTGATCTATATCAACATCACCTAAAGAAATGCTTTTATTGGTCTGTTCGATGCCTATAATTACATCAGATGGTTTGAATTCTGATAAAATATCAGAAAGGGCCTTTACATACCTCCATTTAACCGAATCTGTTGATCCCAGGGCTGTTTTATTGATTTCCCTGTGGGGAGGCGCAGGTGTGAAGCCCGTTAGGATTATCTCATCTATACGGAAAGCATCGGCAGTGCGAAAAAAAGAGCCCACATTATGATGACTGCGAATGTTCTCTAAAATTATTTTGACGGGAATTTTTGATGATTTCTTAAAGGTTGCCACATCAATTCTGTTCAATTCCTCTAATTTGAGTTTCCTAATCATAATCATTTTGTTCAATGTTTTGCAAAGTTAATGGAAACCATGTATTTTCATGCTTGATTTACCGGATCTTTCTATAAAGTTTTGAAAAGATGAAACGGTAGAGTGTGAATTTTGTAATTTTAACCACTGGTAAAATCTGTTCAACAAATATGGCCAAAAAAAATACTCATACAAATGCGGGAAAAAATGCCGACACACCTTTAATGAAACAATATGCTGCAATCAAGGCCAAACATCCCGAAGCAATTTTACTGTTTAGAGTAGGGGATTTTTATGAAACTTTTGGAGAAGATGCCATTAAAACGGCCAAAATTCTCGGTATAGTGTTGACCAAACGTCATAACGGCTCTGCCGGAGAAGTTGAGCTGGCAGGATTTCCTTATCATGCATTAGACAATTACCTGCCTAAGTTAGTCAAGGCAGGTCAAAGAGTGGCTATTTGCGAGCAATTGGAAGACCCGAAAATGGCCAAAAAAATTGTGAAACGTGGAGTCACCGAGTTGGTGTCTCCGGGAGTGGCATTTACCGATCAAATTTTGGAAAACAAATCCAACAATTTCCTTGCATCTGTGGTATTTGATAGAAAATCAGCCGGCATCGCCCTATTGGATGTTTCTACCGGAGAATTTTTAACTGCTTCCGGATCGTTGGATTACTTGAAACATTTGCTATCAGTTTACCAACCTAAAGAAATTTTGCTTTGCAAAGATATTAAGCAACAATGGTACCAGTTGTTTGGAGACCAATACTATTGCTATTTTCAAGATGAATGGATTTATACTCATGATTATACTTATGATTTGTTGACAAAACACTTTGAAACTGCTTCTCTAAAGGGTTTCGGCATAGAAGAGGACACTCTTATGATCATGGCGGCCGGTTCTGCTCTGCATTATGTGAAAATGATGCAACAAAATTCATTGAAACACATTTCCCAATTGCAAATCATACCTCATTCGGAATATGTTTGGTTAGACGATTTTACAATAAGAAATCTTGAATTGGTTCAATCCAATTTCAACAATGGTCCTTCGTTATTTTCGGTGATGGACAATACTTTGACACCCATGGGAAGCCGTTTATTGAAGAAAAGAATCTTATTGCCTTTGAAAGATGTGAAAAGAATCAATCAACGCCTCAATCAGGTCGCTTTCTTTTACAATAACATTGACATGTTGAATCAAATTCGACAGATGTTATCGCGCATAGCCGATATTGAGAGGATTACTTCAAAGGTAGCCGTGCAAAAAGCCAATCCAAGAGATTTATTGATACTTGCCAATAGCTTGAATATTATTCCAGAAATAATTCAGCTCATTCAAGACAATCAACCGGATGAAAGTATTCAATCTCTTTTAAAACAAATCATACCTCTGGATGATGTGGCCGGGAAAATACTGCAGACCATAGATGAAGATGCTCCGGCGGTAACCAACAAGCCGGGAATTATTGCAAAAGGAGTAAATGCAGGTTTGGATGAATTGAGAGAGCTGCTTAGCAATAGTCATCAAAAATTGTCGGAATTACAACAAAATGAAATTAAACGTACGGGTATACCGAATTTGAAAATTTCATTTAACAATGTGTTTGGATATTACATAGAAGTCCGTAATACACATAAAGATAAAGTACCTGCAGATTGGGAACGAAAGCAAACGCTAACCCAGGCAGAAAGATACATTACTCCTGAGCTGAAAGAATGGGAAGCGAAAATATTGGGTGCAGAAGAAAAAATTTTGTTATTAGAACAAGAAATCTATCAACAACTCGTTGAATATCTGCAAAATTATACTTCTGCGATTTTAAACAATGCTCAAATAATCGCCCGTCTGGATGTGGCGCAATCAACGGCATGGCTGGCATTGGATAAGAAATATGTAAAACCTGAAGTGAATGACGGGTATGAAATTTATATCAAAGACGGACGTCATCCTGTAATCGAGCAATTTATCGAACATCCTTACATTCCAAATGATACTTGTCTGGATAATAAACAACAACAGATTCTCATTATCACCGGCCCAAATATGTCCGGTAAATCGGCATATCTCAGACAAAATGCTCTGATAGTTTTGATGGCTCAGATGGGGTGTTATGTACCTGCTTCGATGGCTAAAATCGGCGTAATTGACAAATTGTTTACAAGAGTTGGGGCTTCTGATAATCTTGCCAAAGGTGAATCCACATTTATGGTCGAAATGATCGAAACAGCGGGAATTTTAAATAATGTAACACAACGTAGTTTGGTTATTTTAGATGAAATTGGAAGGGGTACCAGCACTTTTGATGGTATCAGCATAGCCCGTGCCATCGCCGAGTATCTGCACAATACTCCCGGAAAACAGGCCAAAACGCTGTTTGCCACTCATTATCATGAGCTCAATGAGCTGGAGAAATCATTCGAACGAATCAAAAATTATTCGATTGCCATAAAAGAAGAGAACGCTAAAGTGATTTTTCTGCATAAAATTAAACCCGGAGGTAGTGAGCATAGTTTTGGTATACACGTGGCAAAAATGGCCGGAATACCGGCAGCAGTTGTACGCAGGGCCAATGAAATTTTAAACGAACTTGAGCAAAAGCATGCGGGCAAAGACCGCTCAGGCGTCGAGACGTCAGGAAATTTTCAGTTAAGTATTTTTCAATTGAATGATCCTGTGTTGGAAGATATAAAGGAAGAGCTTATGAAAATCGACATCAACACACTGACACCTGTTGAAGCACTTCTCATTCTCAACAACATAAAAAATAAAGTAGGAATAAAAAATTAAATTTTGCAGCAGAAAAAAAATTTTTTATAAATTTGCCCACACTTTTGCGGAAGTAGCTCAGTTGGTAGAGCATCACCTTGCCAAGGTGAGGGTCGCGGGTTCGAGTCCCGTCTTCCGCTCCAACAGGCAGGGCGACCTGCCTTGTTCTTTATTTGTTGATAAGTGGTTGCCCGGGTGGTGGAATTGGTAGACACGCAGGACTTAAAATCCTGTGGCAATTAAAATGCCGTGCGGGTTCAAGTCCCGCCCCGGGTACTATTAGTATTTAAGATTCGATACTGAGGAGAAGTATTTTCTTTGATTCCCCAATTTACTTAGTAAAGTCAATCTTCTTTATAATTTCTTATAATATTTCTTTTTTGCTCAATTCTGTTAATAATTGCACTTGCATAGAAGTGTAAATAGTTGTGAAGTATAAAATCTTTATTTTAAATCTTCCGGTGTTTTGAACCAAACATTGTGAAAAAAGATAAAATATTTCCACCGATTTTCAAATTCCTTTCTATACTTTTTTAATAATCCTTTAAAATTCCTTTTCTTTGCCGCTTGAAAATTTATGAGAAGATATGGACAGAAATTCTGTTATAGGGTTAATCTTGATTATGGCTATTGTGATGGTTTTTAGCATTATCAATGCACCTACTCAAGAAGAAATTAGACGCCAAAAAGCCATTCAAGACAGTATTGCCGCAATTACGCCACCGATCGTCGACACATTGTCTCGCGACACAATCAAACCTGTTGTTTCTGCCACAGAACTTCAGCAATCCATCGATTCTCTTGCTCAATTGACCGTTGAATCTGACAGTGTCAAACAGGCCGATTCTTTGGTAATGTTGCAAGAATTGACAAGAAAAAAGACAATTTGGGGTGCTTTCTATAATCTTGTCGAAGGGCAGGAACGTCTGATTAAGGTCGAAAATGACAAAATGATAATTTATTTCACAACAAAGGGCGCTTATCCTAAAAAAGTCATTTTGAAAGAGTATCAGACCTATTATGGCGATCCGCTGGTCATTTATGATCCCGATTCTTCGCTCACCGAAATGTATTTTTTCACGTCCGAAGGCAAAGAAATTCACACGGCCGATTTGTATTTTGAACCATCGGTTGACAGCATCTTGTTGTCAGGCAATATGCAAAAAGATATTACTTTCAAAGCAAAAAATGCTAAAGGCGAAACCCTTGAATGGACATACACGATCAAAGGGAATGACTATATGATCGAAAGCCGTGTGAAAACATCCGACTGGCAAAAACTGCTTGATAGCCGCGCACCCTATATATACTTGACCAACTATTCGGCGATTACTCCCAAGGAAAAATATCTGAAAAATCAACAAATGGCTTCTACCATCTATTTTAAATATAAAGGAGAAGATGTGGATTATTTATCCGAAACATCTTCAGAAGACGAAAGCCCTGATGCTTCGGTTCAATGGGTGGCAATTAAAGACCAGTTTTTTTCTGTAATTTTTTTAGACGAAAATTATTTTGACAAATATGACAGCCGGTTGTTTGTGATTCACGAAGAAAATTCAATTTATGCAAAAAAAATGGGTTTTCAACTTACAAAAGAGATAAAAAATGCCCAAGATGTATTTGAAACCAAAATTTATTTCGGTCCTAATCATTTTCAAACATTAAAAAAATATGGTTATGAGTTTGAAAGAATTATTCCTTTAGGTTGGGCAATTATCGGGTGGGTAAACAGATTCCTGGTGATTCCCATTTTTAATTTTTTGGAATCATTTCATCTTAATTACGGAATTATTATTTTAATCCTGACGCTAATCATTAAAACCATCTTATTTCCTATCACTTACCGTAATTATGTGTCCGCAGCGAAAATGAGGGTTATTAAACCGGAAATTCAAGAAATTAATCAAAAATATGAAAAAGACCCGATGAAAAAACAACAGGCCATTATGGAGTTATATAGAAGAACAGGAGTAAACCCCTTTGCCGGATGTATTCCTATGCTGCTTCAATTGCCCATTTTGTATGCGATGTTCCGCTTTTTCCCTGCTTCCATCGAGTTGAGGCAAGAAAAATTCTTATGGGCAGATGACCTTTCTACCTATGACTCGATATATGATTTGCCATTTAATATACCATTTTATGGAGATCATATCAGCTTGTTTACGATTTTGATGGCATTATCCATTTATTTTTATACCAAAGTAAATTCATCACAGATGGATACCGGCACCAACGATATCATGGCCCAACAAATGAAAATTATGATGTATATCATGCCCGTGATGATGTTGTTTTTCTTTAACAATTTTCCGGCCGGATTAAATTACTATTACTTTATTGCCAACGTAACTTCTATCTTGCAAACAGTGATAATTAGAAAATGGGTCGTGAATGAAGAATCCATCCGGCGGAAAATTGAAGAAAATAAAAAACGTCCGGTCAAAAAATCTTCCTGGCAAAAACGCTTGGAAGAATTGGCTAAACAAAGAGAACAACAACGAAAAAAATAAAATTTGTTTAACTTTCTTTTATTGCTACATAGAACAACTTGCTGATAAATTGTTTAAATTCGCTTAGATTATCTTATTTTCCATTTTCATTGAAGCAGTCATTCACATATTGGATTAAGTTTTTGATTATCCCGATATTTTTCTTGACTATTAGGTCTGTATTTGCCCAGACACAAGAAGAACAATTGGCGCGCGAATACATAAAACAAGGAGAATTTGAAAAAGCCCTGGATTATTGTGAAAAATTATATCAAAAAAATCCTGTACATACCTATTTTAAACTATTGTTTGATTGTTATATTGGTTTGGATAAACGTCAAAATGCCGAAAAACTTGCTTTAAAGCAGTATAAATTGACCGGTGAAACCACCTATTTGGTTGAAGCCGGGAAAGCTTGGTTGAACAGTGAAAAACACGAGAAATCAAAAGAATTTTTTGAAGAGGCCATTAAAAAAATGCTGCCATTACAACAAGAAGTGATTAAACTCTACCAGGAATTTGTTAATATAAAAGAGTTTGATTATGCCTTGAAAACTCTGGAAAAAGGAAGGAAAATACTGGGAAAAGACCAATATCTGCTGAATAACTATTTTGCCCAACTTTATTTCTATCAAAAAAATTATCCGGCTATGGTCAAGGAATATCTGGACCTTCTGTTGATTCACGAAAGTTTCGCTCAGTCAGTTCAAAGTCAGCTGGAAAATGCCGTAATAATATCAAATGACGCCGGACAAGTGCAACAAGCCATTGAATCATCGTTGATAGATTATATTCAGAAATATCCTGATTTGACAGTTTTTTCCGAAATGCTGATTTGGAATTATTTACAAACAGGTAAATATGATATGGCCCTATTACAAGCCAAAGCACTTGACAAGAGATTGAAAGAACCCGGCAACCGCATTATGTCAATCGGACAAATAGCCATAGAGAACAATCGTTTTGAAATTGCCAAAGATGCATTCCGATATGTCGTTAATAAAGGTTCGGATAACCCAAATTACATTTCGGCCCGGTTTTTATTGATTCAGGCATCATTTGAGCAATTGAAGCATTCTGGCAATATTTCAAATCAGCCCATTGCCGAACTCAAAGAAGATTTCAGGCAGTTGATGCAAGAGACAGGATATGAACGTTTGCCGGCAGAATTCGCCATAAAATATGCGGAATTTTTGGCTTTTTATTCCGGACAACCCAAAGAAGCTATTGCTTTTCTACAAGAATACATGAAAAAAGCGTTTATCAATCCTTTTGCCAAAGCAACCGTAAAAATGTATTTGGCCGATATATATCTATATTTTGACGATATGTGGGAGGCATCACTGCTATATTCGCAGATAGAAAAGGATTTCAAACAAGAATCGCTGGCAGATGAAGCCAAATTTAAAAATGCCATGATTGCATTTTATGCCGGTGATTTTATTTGGGCCAAAACCCAATTGGATGTTTTAAAAGCAGCCACTTCGGAATTAATTAGCAATGATGCCATGGAATTGTCTATGTTGATTCAAGAAAATTTATCGCTTGATTCGAATACCACGCCTTTATTTATTTATGCGCAGTCACTTTTTCTGAAAAATAAACTCAAATACAGGGAAAGTTTAGCCATGCTTGATACAATACTGGAAAATTATATGGGACATATTTTAACTGATGAAGCTTATCTTGAAAAAGCCCGTATATATAGCCAAATGAATCTGGTAGACAGTGCTTTGCACTATTATCAAAAGGTTATAACATTATATCCTTATGAAATTACGGCAGATAATGCTGTGTGGGAGATCGCCCGTTTGTATGAAAAACTGGGCAATACAGAAAAGGCAATGGAGTTTTACAAAAAATTATTTTCGGAGTATCCGATGTCTGTATTTGTTCCTGAGGCCCGTGAACGTTTCCGGATTTTGCGGGGTGATAAAGTTTTTGATGAAATGAACAAACAATTACAACAAAATTAGAGGTGTATGATAATTTATAATGTAACCGTAAATGTAGAAGAAGATATTCATGATGAATGGATTGAATGGATGAAAACAAAACATATCCCTGATGTCATGAATACCGGTTGTTTTAAAACATACCGTATGTTTCGATTGATTACACGGCAACAGGGAGAAACCGGCATTACCTATGCCATTCAGTATGAAGCCGATAGCTGGGACGACTACGACCGTTATCGCCAACAATATGCCCCGGCATTGCAAAAGGAACATGCCGAAAAGTTTGAAGGAAAATTTTATGCCTTTAGAACCTTGTTGGAAACAGTTTGACCAATGAAATTTTATTATAAATCAAATTCAGGTTCAGGAGCTTTTTTGTAATTCTTTTTCTTGGGTTTGATATGTTTGACAAACATTACGTTGATTAATTCATCGTCATGACAAACAATGGAGTTGGAGATGCCATTGACGATTTTTATTGGTTCTTCGGGGTATTTAAACTTTCTTTCGATCTTTTCATAAGTGCCGTCTTCAAATTTTATGTACAATTCATCGAGTATAATTCTGCCATCTTTCACGGTAGCTTTGCCTAAAAAACAATCGGCAGAACTACCCCTGCGGAAGGTAATAATAACATCATCGTAAGTGCCGTCTTTTACAGGAAATGCGCCACGTTTTTCAAAAACCAACGCGTATTTCTGATAGCATGTCGGTTCGGCTTCTTCTTGTGAAAAAACATGATAAAATGATATAAACAAAATAAAAGATAGTATTATTCTCATTTTCTTAAATTTATTTAATAATTCCACAAAATTTATGCCTGTAAAATTAAAATATTTTCTTTAGTATACCGACGGTTTTTCATATTTATTTGTGTCTTGTTTCCATTAGATTCTTTACTTATTTATAAAATGCCTAAAATTGCCAAAATGTAAATACACTTTCATGCTGAATATTATTGAAAATTTTGATTTGCAATCCAAAAACACTTTCGGTGTAAAAGCAAAAGCACGCTATTTTGTCGAAATACTAACCATCGAAGACCTTCAAGAACTTACCGGTCATGAAATTTTCCAAAAAAATAAGTATTTGATATTGGGAGGGGGAAGCAATGTGTTGTTTTTAAGAGATTTTCAAGGTTTAGTGATAGAAAACTCAATAAATGGAATTGAAATTATTCATGAAGATTCATCTTCGGTAGAAATTAAAATTATGGGAGGCACAAACTGGCATGAGGCAGTTATGTGGAGTGTGGATAACAATTGGTGGGGAATGGAAAATCTTGCATTGATTCCCGGAAAGGCAGGGGCGGCACCTATGCAAAACATTGGGGCCTATGGAGTTGAGATAAAAGACATTTTAAAATCCGTAGAATTTGTTGACCTAATAACCGGCCAATTAATTCAATGGCCGGCAAGTAAATGTCAACTTGCTTATAGAGACAGTATATTTAAACATCAATTGAAAAACAGAGCATTTATTACTGCAATTACTGTAGTTTTAAGCAAAAATCCAAAACCGGTTTTACATTATGGAAACTTATCCGAATTGGTAAAGCCCAATCAAAATATCACACCTGCCGATGTAGCCAAAACCATAATATCCATCAGACAATCCAAATTACCTGATCCGGGGCAAATAGGGAATGCCGGTAGTTTTTTTAAAAATCCTGTTGTAGATAAAAATACTTTCCAAAGATTATCTCAAACATATCCTGAAATGCCATATTTTGAAATGGAACATCAAATCAAAATTCCTGCTGCCTGGCTTATCGAACAATGTGGATGGAAAGGCAAAATCTTTGAAAATAAATTTGGAGTTTATCCCAAACAGGCTCTTGTATTGGTAAATTACGGAGGAGCAACCGGTGAAGAAATTTTTGGGCTTTCACAACAAATTATTGATTCGGTAAAAGAAAAATTTGGAATAATTTTGGAGCGTGAAGTGAATGTGATTGATTAATTTTGCAACCATCGGGATGTAGCGCAGTTGGTAGCGCACCACGTTCGGGACGTGGGGGTCGCTGGTTCGAGTCCAGTCATCCCGACTACTCCTTATCAAATAGTTTTAAAACTGTCCGGTGGATAACAATACCAGGGTGCAAGCCCGGATGTATGGTATTTCTTCTTTTTGTAGTTCTTGCTCAAGTTTTACGTTTTCCGTTCCCGGATTAAAAATTACACGTTGGGGTTTAATTTGTTTGATATAATCAAAATATTCTGCTTGATTCACGGGAGATAAGTATATTGTTATGGTGTGTACATTGTCTATTTTCTGGGGTTTTGAAAATATGGTAACCTTTTCAATATGAAACTCCTTTTTGGCAATGCCGTAAACATCGTAGCCATGATACAATAATTGTTTCATGGCGCGGTTGGCATAACGTGAAGGGTTTGGAGAGGCACCTAATATCAGCACTTTACTATTTCTGGGGGTTAACACCGGCTCTTATTGTTTTAAAAATGATTTTCTATATAGCGTTTCCTTATCGGTAAACTCTAATAAATATAAACCGGGTGGCATATCATTTAATTCAATTGGGAATGTTTTTGTATTTGAAGGTAAGAGATTGAACGATTTCGTTAATTTGCCATCCATAGAGTATATACGAATAGTAGCATTATTTGGCAAGTTATATGGAAGTTCTATATTCAATATGTCATTGACCGGTACGGGAAATAGATTGAAAGACATATTGTTTTGTAAATTATTGACTGAAAGAGGATACTGAAAAACATAAATTATTGTGTCGGCAGTGTCTGTGCAATTGTTGTTATAAGTTATTAGTTGTGCCGTATAAATGCCAGGAGATGTGTAAGGATGATTAGGATTCATCTGGGTGGAAGTATTTCCATCGCCAAAATTCCATAGGAATGAGGTATATCCGGAACTCATGTTAAGGAATCCTACATTTGGGTTAATGCTGATAATGACAGTATCGTCGGTGATAAGAAAATGTGATTTAGGAGTTGGGTTCACAGTAACTTTTACCGTATCGGAGTTGCTGCAGCCATTGGCATCGGTACCGGTTACAACATAAGTGGTTGTGGTGCTGGGAAAAGCAAATGGATTGGGAATATTGGGATTGGATAATGTGGAGGAATTGTTCCAACTATAATTTACAGCACCTGAAGCATTGAGTTGTACTTGATATCCTTTGCAAACAGAAGTGTCGGATCCGGCATTAACATTCGGTAAAGGATATACAGTGACCTGAATTTGGGAAGAAGCAGAACAATTGTTGCTATCGGTAACCATTAAAGTATATGTGCCACTGTTGTATACAGTGATACTTGTAGTATTTTGGTTACCCGGAAGCCATGTAATGGTGCCTGTAGCATTGGTATATAGAACTACAGAATCTCCCTGGCAAAATGATGTTGGGCCTGAGGTATTAATAGACCCATTGGGTAAAGAATTGACAATGATGGTGATGCTATCGACATCTTGGCAGCCGGCAGAATTAAGAGAGGTGACTACATAAGTTGTGGTAGTGAGAGGTTTTGCCCATGGATTGGCTATATTGGGATTACTAAGACCTGTTGCCGGAGACCAGCTGTAAGACAAGCCACCTGTTGATTGAGCATTTAATTGAATGCTGTCTCCGGCACAAATTGCCAATGTTGATGGGCCTGCGTCCACCTCAAATTGGCACCATTTAATGGTAGAATAATCTTGCCCGGAGGAAGGATCTTTTGATGTTCCGGTTACATAAATATATTCGTTGTTGTCGATAGCCATGGCATAGGCCTGGTCACTGTTATTGGCAGGACCATTAAAACGTGCTTCCCAAAGATGAATATTTGAGCTTGTGTCATATTTAATAGTCAGATAATCATTATTAGTACCATTTCCTACACTGTAACCGGTGACATATAAAAAGCCCGTTGACGATAACTCCAGGCTATTGGCTTCGTCATAAGCCCCTCCGGGACCATTATATTCATCTTTCCAAACAATATTTCCATTGGGATCATAGCGAATAACCAGCCAATTGTATCCTTCATTGTTTATTCCAAAACTTCTTCCGGCTACATATACGTTGCCATTTGCATCTACTTTAAGGTCATAGCCATTGTCTTCTTCATTGGCGGGGCCATCATATCTTTTTGCCCATAATTGTGTTCCGCTATTGCTGTATTTAATGGTTACTACGTCATTATCATATAACAATCCGCCATATCCCGACCCGGTAACATAAACATTGCCTGACGCATCTAAAGTAATTTTTTTGGCAATATCAAAAAGATTGGCAGCAGAATTATATTGTGCCATCCATTGTTGGGATCCTGAAGAGTTATACTTTATGGTTACCATATTAAGGTCCTGGCCGCTTGTAAATCTGTAGCCACAAACATAAACATTGCCACTGGCATCGACCGTGATATCCAACCCGGCATCATTGCCGTTATTACCATTATGCGTAGCCGTCCACAATACATTTCCCGATGAGTTGTATTTAATGGTAACAATATCGTTTTGAGGTGTACTGCCCATATATGCGGTTCCGGTAACATACACATTTCCGGCTCCATCCACAAAAAGGGCATAAGCTTCATCAAATTGATTCCCGGAACCATTATACGTTTTTGACCATACCAGGTTGCCGTTATTATCTAATTTTAATGTGATAAAATCCGCAGAACTTGAAGTGTTGGTGGTGTAGCCGGTCACATAAACAAATCCATTGGCATCCACCACAATATCTCTTCCTTCGTCAATGCCATTTGCCGTGCCGTTATATGAATGTATCCATTGTTGTACACCCAAAGCATTGTATTTGATGGTAACAATGTTATAGCTACTTGATGAATTGTCCCAAGCCGTACCGGTCACATATACATTGCCGGAAGCATCCACTGCTATGGCTTTACCGTAATCTTGATTGTTTCCGCTGCTAGTATATCGCTTTTCCCAAAGGAAATTAACTTGGGCATTAAGTTTAGAAAAAGAAACAATTATAAATAAGATATAAAATCTAGCGATAAATTTACTCATCATATTTACATTAAATTAGTTTTTCAAAAATAAAAAACATTCACAACAAAAAAAATAAAAATTAAAAAAAATAATTTTTGATGCCTGTTTTTAAAAAAACATATTATCTTTGAATGTTAAAAAATCATAAAATGTTGTCCAATTTAATGCAAAAAACTGGAGCTTTAATCGCATTCATTTTAATTACATTAAACATTCGAGCCACGCACATAGTAAGCGGATCGTTGACTTATGAACATTTAGGGGGAGCCACTTATCGAATAACTTTTAAATTTTACAGAGATTGTGGGCCGGGTAATGCCAATTTCCCGGGCTCTGTCACTATTCAAGTAAGAGGGTTAAATGGAGCTACGTTCAACCCTAGTAAAAATATCACAATTCCACTAACAACCACGCAAATTTTGGATCCTCCTATAGATACCTGCGCCTATAATCCGGGAGTGTGTGTAGAGGAAGCAATTTATACCAAAATTGTTAATAACCTTCCGCCCAACAATGGGGGTTATCATTTGTATTATACATATTGTTGTAGAAAGCTGGTCATTGTCAATCTTAGACCTATCCCGGAAGTCAAGGTGATGCTTTTTACACTTACATACCTGACAATAATATCTACTTGACCAATAGCAGTCCGACATGGAAAAATTTCCCTCCTGTTTTTATTTGCCAAGGGCAGCCTTTGGTATATGACCATGGAGCCATTGACGCCGACGGTGACTCATTGGTGTATTCTTTTTACAATCCTTATGATGACAATGCACCAACATGGTCAGGAAACACTCCCGTGTTTACTCCTGTAACTTATGCAGCCGGATATAATGCCAATAATCCGCTAGGCCCCGGAGCAATTACTATTAATCCCCAAACCGGAGTGATAACCGGTGTGCCTCCCACTTTGGGGCAATTTGTGGTTGGCGTAAAGTGTGAAGAATATAGAAATGGAGTAAAAATTGGAGAAATACTCCGGGACTTTCAATTTAACGTATTAAACTGCCCCCCCATACCACAGGCAGCCATTTGTCCGGTAAATGCCTGTGCAGGCATGGCTGTGCAATTTAATAACTGTAGTACTCCGATCAATAACAACTCTTTTTATTGGGATTTTGGTGATCCTAATACCACTACGGACAATTCAACCCAGGTCAATCCTACATATACATACCCTTCTTTAGGTACATACACAGTGATGTTAATCGCTCAATATGGCACACCTTGCGCCGATACTGTTTATCAAACGATAACTTTATCTTATGTCAATGCCGATTATTCATACAATGACAGTGTTTGTGTGAATACACCTGTCACTTTTACTGATAACTCCACGTCATCTCCTAACTCCACTGTAACCGGTTGGTATTGGGATTTTGGTGATGGCAATACGTCTTTGAATCAGAATCCCACTTATGCATACAACACCGGTGGAACCTACCAGGTTATGTTGGTTGCTCAAAATAATCAAGGATGTACGGATACTATATACAAAACCATGTATGTGCAAAGTATGCCGGTGGCCAATGCCGGTGCAGATACTTTTGCTTGTATAAGCAATCCTACGATCAATTTAAATGGAAGTGTATTAAATGCCGGTGGTGGAACATGGATTGGAAGCGGAACCTTTTCGCCAAATTCATCTACCTTAAACGCAGCTTACACACCAACGCCTACGCAATTATCAAACGGTTTTGCCCAATTGATATTGACTACGACACAAAATGGTTTGTGTCCTGCAGATTTTGATACTTTAATCATACAATATACCAATGGTGTATCGGTTGATGCAGGAAACGATATTTATGTTTGTAAAGATACTTCCGGGGTGCAGCTGAACGGAACTGTGGTGACTGCATACGGAGGTCAGTGGTCAACATCGGGTAATGGGATTTTTTATCCGAATTCTTTTGATTTAAATGCCACATATATTCCGGGCTCACAAGACACAGCAGCCGGACAAGTGACCATTATCTTAACTTCTGTTGGAAATGGTAATTGCGCTGCAGATTACGATACAATTCAAATATATTTCTCTGACCCGCCTGTGGCATATATTACCACAAACGATACTGCTTGTGCCGGTGATCAATTTATTGCATTGAATGCATATTCCACAACAGGAGACGGATATTGGCAAACATTGGGTGATGGTTATTTTACGCCATCCGACACAGGTTTAAATGTATTTTATGTAGCAGGTAGCAATGATAATAATAACGGGCAAGTAACATTAATTTTTCAATCATTAAATAATGGTGGTTGTAAAACACAAATCGATACCATCAAAATTACCTTGATTCCTCCGCCAAACGCTGACTTTATTTTTACAGAAGCTTGTCCGGGAGATACTTTGACCTTTAACGATGCTTCGCAATCATTCTCACCTTTGGTGTCCTGGCAATGGAATTTTGGTGACAACAGTTCTGCCATGGGTCCAAATACTACACATGTATATTCAACCGAAGGATATTATAACGTATCCTTAGTCGTAAATTCTGCAAATGGTTGTTCCGATACGGTGACAAAAAGTGTTCAAGTGTATCCGAAACCTGTTGCTAATTTCACGGTTGATGGTGTTTGTGTGCATGTGGAAAGTCATTTAATGGATTCCACAACCATAGCAGCAGGTTCAATTGTTGCTTGGTATTGGAATCTTGGAGATGGCAATAGCTCTACACAACAAAATCCTGTACATACTTATGGTCAGGATACAGCGTATCAAATTACCTTAATTGTTACATCTGACAAGGGCTGCAAAGATACGGTCACCAAAACCGTTAGCATTCAGCCTCCTCCTGTAGCCGATTTTAACTTTACCCCTTTGTCTGTTCAGATAGGGCAAGACATGAATTTTACCGACCTTTCGTATGATGAATTATATTCATGGTATTGGACCTTTGGAGACGGTAATTCTTCTCAAACCCAAAACACAAGCCATCAATGGACCTCCACCGGGTATTTTGACGTTTGTCTGGAAGTAACCGATATTTATGGCTGTAAAGACAGTATTTGTAAAGAGATTATTGTCAATATGCCTCCTCAATTGCCAAATGCATTTTCTCCAAATGGAGACGGACTGAATGATGTTTTATATGTATTGGGTGGACCTTTCAAGCAACTTGAATTTAAAATCTACAATAACTGGGGATTATTGATATTTGAAAGTAATGAACAGAAAAAAGGATGGGATGGAACAAAAGATGGTATAGAACAACCATTGGGGGTATATGTTTATACGATCAAAGCAGTTACTTTAGATGATTCACAATATGAACTAAAAGGAGATGTCACATTATTAAGATAAACTAATTTGTTATGGTAAAAAAGTACTTATTATTGCCTGTTTTGATATTGGGGGCTTTTCACTTAAATGCGCAAGATTTTCATTTATCACAGTATGATGCAGCAGCTCAATATCATAATCCTGCACTTACCGGAAAATTTAATGGAAATTATCGTCTCCATGCACACTATCGCTCGCAATGGGGGGCAATAGCCACACGTCCTTTCACAACCTTTGCTTTAAGCTTTGATAAGCCCGTGAAGAAATGGGGATTTGGAGGGATGATATTTAATCAAAATGCAGGTGCAGGGTATTATAATGTGTTGGCAGCATATTTCACGGCTTCTTACACATTTACGCTTGACAAAGAGGGCAAGCATTTTATTTCTCCCGGCTTAATGGCCGGAGGTTTTCAAAAAAGCATAGACATGGGTAAGTTGTATTTCCAATCACAATATGTTCCCATCAATGGCGGCACTTTTGATCAAGCTGTTTCTTCCGGTGAAAATGTTGCTTCCTCGGCTTTTATGAATTATGATTTAGGCGCCGGGTTGCTTTATTTCTTTGGAAATAATGATGCTTTTCTTTTGCCGTTCATTGGAATAACGACATATCATATTACAGAGCCAAAAGAAACTTTTTTCAGCAATTCCAACAAATTGCCCATGCGACATATCATTCACGGTGGAGTAAAAGCCAATATTACTGACCGTTTACAGATATTACCAAAATTTTTAAATATGTATCAAAAAAACAACTCTGAATTGACCACATCGCTTATTTTCCAATATTATTTCAAAAATGCCGATTTGTATTTATTGGCCGGACCTACATATCGCAATAAAGATGCTGCAATCATGGAAATAGGTGCCAAATACGGCCCTTACACCTTGCGACTGAGCTATGATTTTAATACATCTTCTTTGCAGCCTTATACAAATTCCAGAGGTGGCTTTGAAGTTTCATTAACTTATATTCCAAGAAAATTTAATCCAAATCCGGTTATTAATTGTCCAAAATTATAAACATGAGCGTCAGAAGGTTTGTCATTATAGTAATTTTAGTTGCTTTAAACAATATTTTGTTGTCCCAAAACAAGAAAGAATTGATAGAATTAGGGGATCTTGCATTTAAAAATGGTAATTATGCTTCTGCAGCTTATTTTTACTCCAGAATCATCGAATCGTCAAAATTTAAAAATGAAGAAACAGTTTTTCCATATGAAGTAAAATATGGCAAAGGCAAATTTTCAAAAAAAGAAGTTGACGGTTCAAATTTTAATTCTCAAAACAACATAAACAATTTAAAATCGACCGATGCTTATGTGGTTAATATGCTGGCCGAATCTTACCGGAGAAATAATGATTATATCAAAGCAGAATTATGGTATGAAAAAGCTGTTCAAATGAACGACCCCCAATTCCCCAAAGCCCGCCTATATTATGCAGCAACATTAATGCAAAATGGAAAATACGATCAAGCTTTAGAACAAATCGATATTTTTCGTAAAAACTCCACTCAGACAGATGAAGAGACCGACCGTTTTGCCAACCTCCTGATGGGTGGCTGCTATTTAAATAAAAATTCGGAATTAAATCACACTGAAGTGGGGTTAAGGATGTTAGACAGTCTGATTAATGCCGGAACATCTTCATTTGCTTTACAGTTTTACGGCAACGAAAAAGAATATATTTTCAGTTCGGGACGAAAAGAAAATACAATAAATGATCCCAAGAAACAAAATCCTGTTTTTTTATCAGATCTATACAAAATTGAGATCAATGATAAATTCCGCCTATCGAACATTGAAAATTTAGGTTTACCTATCAATTCCGATCAAATAGAAGGTAGTGCCTCTATGCCTGCTGACAGATCGGTGATATTTTTCTCTAGAAAAGATCCTTTGACCGGAGAAATTGCCATCTATGCAAGCAAGTTTTTTGCCGATAAATGGCTTCAACCCATGAAATTGGGCAATAAAGTAAATGTGGAAGGATTTGTTTCTGCATATCCTTATGTTTCGTTAGATGGAGAATGGTTGTTTTTTTCGTCCAACCGGCCCGGAGGAATGGGAGGGATGGATATTTGGTATTGCAAAATTGGAGAATATGGGTCCTTAAGCGATCCGGTAAATTTAGGGCCACCCGTGAATACTCCGGGAGATGAAGTAGCTCCTTTTTTCCACTATAATACAAAAACTTTGTTTTTCAGTTCTGACGGTCATCCATCCTATGGCAACAAGGATATTTTCAGATCTATGTTTAGCGAAGAAGACAGTGTTTGGTCATTGCCTCAAAACATTGGGAAACCTTATAATTCGCCAAAAGAAGACCTTTATTTTATTTTAAGCAAAGATCAAAAATTTGGTTTCTTGACTTCTGATAGAAACCCTTGTGAAAACTGTGATGAAAATTATCTGGGCACCAATTTTTGTTATCGTATATATGGTTTTACCAAACCGGAATTAAAATTTAGTATTAGCGGAGTTGTTTACAATGCCGAAACCAATGATCCCATACCCAATGCGTTGGTTACTTTCAAAGATGTTGATGGCAATTTAGAACCGTTCTTTATTACCACCGACGAAAATGGAGAATATAGGGCCGAATTGGGCCACAATTGGGAGCTGTTTATCAAAGCTCAAAAGAAAAAGTTCTTTGGAGATGCAGCTGCCGTATCCACCAAAGGACTTACTGAATCCCAGCATTTTATTCAAGATTTCTATCTTTCACCCATTCCTGCCGGTGAAATCGAATTGCCGGGTATAGAATACGACTTCGACAAGGCTACTTTGCGACCCGAGTCCAAAAAAATACTGGATGATTTGATCGAGTTTTTAAAACTAAATGATAACCTGGTAATTGAGATACGTTCACACACCGACAGTCGGGGTAGCGAATCATACAACTTGCGATTGTCAAACGCTCGTGCGAAGTCAGTTGTTGATTATCTGGTAGCACATGGTATTCCCAGAGATCGACTGTATCCTATTGGGTTGGGAGAATCAGAACCATTGATTCCGGATAGTGAGATTGAAAAAATGGCTACCGAACAAGAAAAAGAAGAAGCACATCAGAGAAATCGCCGTACGGCATTTAAACCTATCTCACAAGATTATCAAAAGGTGTTTAAAAACAAATAAACAAAAGTTTTATTTGTTTTCGCTATTATCTGTTGAGTTTTCGGTTTTTGTCAAAATAAAGCCGTTTTGTGGATATTTTGGAATTTTCTTGTAGTTTTACGTTCAAATATCAGCAATTTGTATGGAAGAAAATTTTATAGAAGCCCTTGAGGTTCTTCAATCATTTTTGAAGAATAAAGATAATTTTAAAAAGATCCGTGAAGCCGGAAATATAATGGTAGAAGCAATTTTGCGGGGAGGAAAGATCATTAGCTGCGGCAATGGAGGATCTATGTGCGATGCCATGCATTTTGCCGAAGAGCTCACAGGAAGATTCAGGAACAACCGTCCACCAATCGCCGCCATAGCAATATCCGACCCCGGATATCTTTCATGTGTGGCCAACGATTACGGATATGATGAGGTTTTTTCCAGGTTTATCGAATCAATGGGCAAAGAAGGAGATGTATTGCTGGCAATTAGCACCAGTGGAAACTCTAAAAATGTAATCAAAGCAGCTAAAATTTCCCGTGAAAAGAAGATGAAGGTCGTTGCATTGACAGGGAAAGACGGTGGCATGCTTGCCAATATGTGTGATGTCGAAATAAGGGCACCATTTAGCAAATATGCCGATAGAGCTCAAGAAATACATATCAAAGTAATTCATACGTTGATTGATTATATCGAAAAACAATTAGGTTATGCTCGTTAAAACTTATGGCTGTGCTGTTTATGGCATAAATGCCTTTTTGATTACCATTGAAGTTAATATCGACCCCGGAGTAAAATTTTTTTTAGTTGGTCTGCCGGATAATGCGGTGAAAGAAAGCCAACAACGCATAGAGGCAGCTTTGAAAAATACTGGTTATAAGTTGCCCGCAAAGAAAATTGTCATCAATATGGCTCCCGCCGATATAAAAAAAGAAGGGAGCGCATATGATCTTCCGTTGGCTGTGGGAATTTTGGCTGCTTCAGATCAAATATCCACCGATAAGTTGAATGATTATCTAATCATGGGCGAGCTTTCATTGGACGGAAGTTTACGACCCATCAAAGGAGCATTGCCAATTGCCATTGAAGCAAAGAAGCAAGGTTTCAAAGGTTTTATACTTCCGTCTGTAAATGCTAAGGAGGCAGCAATCGTGGAGGGATTGGAGGTGATAGGTGTGGATCATTTACCTGAAGTGTTAGATTTTCTGGAGGATCGTACAGACATACCGCCTACAGTATTCAATGTTCAAGATGAGTTTGAAAAAAATGCCGGTGTTTATGATGTTGATTTTTCTGATGTGAGAGGACAAGAAAATGTCAAACGTGCTTTTGAAATAGCCGCTGCCGGGGGACATAATATTATTTTGATCGGCCCACCCGGGGCTGGTAAAACTATGTTGGCAAAACGCCTTACTTCTATTTTACCTCCCATGACTCTTGAAGAAGCATTGGAAACCACAAAAATTCATTCGGTGAGTGGAAAGTTAAAAGAAGTGTCCTTGATTACCCGTCGTCCTTTCAGGAGCCCCCATCATACGATTAGCGATGTGGCTTTGGTTGGCGGAGGGGCTGTACCTCAGCCCGGAGAGATTTCCCTTGCTCATAACGGCATTTTATTTCTAGATGAATTACCTGAATTTAAAAGAACTGTTCTGGAGGTGTTGCGTCAGCCCCTGGAAGAAAGGAAGGTTACGATCTCCAGAGCAAAATTTGCAGTGGAATATCCTGCCGGTTTTTCATTGGTTGCTTCAATGAATCCATGTCCATGTGGCTATCTAAATCATCCCGAAAAAGAATGTATATGTTCTCCACAGGCTGTTCAACGTTATTTGAGTAAGATTTCGGGGCCTTTGCTTGACCGTATCGATTTACATATTGAAGTGACGCCCGTGAAGTTTGACGAATTAAGCAGTTCTCAACCCGGTGAAAGCAGTGCTTCCATACGCACACGTGTCATAAAAGCACGCGAGATTCAACTGACTCGATTTCGATCCCATGCCGGAATTTTTTGCAATGCTCAAATGACTACCCGGATGATTCGTCAATATTGTCAATTGGATGAAACCGGGAAATCACTCCTGAAAAATGCTATGGAAAAACTCGATTTGTCTGCCAGGGCATACGACCGTATATTACGCGTGGCAAGAACCATTGCAGATTTGGATCAATCTGAAAGTATACGTCCGCATCATATTGCCGAAGCTATTCAATACAGAAGCTTGGATAGAGAAAACTGGGGGAAATAAATTTTCTTTTTCAGTGAATAAATAAAAAATTTACATCTATCTTAGAGTACTCAGTTTATTTACCATGGCAATGTTTGAATTTTTTACCACTTCCGCATGGGCATGGTTCGTTGCGGCCAACTTTTTTTTCGGCAATGATTGGTTCTTTTACCTGAGTCTGCGTTGGTTGGTGTGCTCTTTCCTGACCTTGTAAGGGAGGAGGAGGTACGTTGTTTCCCCGGCCTGTTTCTAATCTAGGTTGTGAAATGCTTTTTTCAGGTGCACTTTTGACAGGAGTTTCTTTTTCATTTTCAGATGGGTCGGGTAGTTGGGCACGCATAATAAACGAAACTACATCTCTGTTAATGTTGTTGAGCAATTGTTTAAACAACTCAAACGCTTCGAATTTATAAACCAATAAGGGGTCTTTTTGTTCATATACTGCACTCTGTACCGATTGCTTCAAATCGTCTAGTTCTCTTAAATGTTCTTTCCAGTGCAGGTCAATCATTCCTAAAGCAACACTTTTTTCAAAAAGCAACAATAAATTACGTCCTTCTTTTTCTATTGTTTCTTTTAAAGGAACTATGGTATTGATGGTTTTTACACCATCAGTAAACGGAATAATCACGTTGTTTACATGTGTGCCTTGTGTTTCATAAATATGTTTTAAAACAGGATATGCTTTTTCGGCAATGATTTGTCCTTTACGTTTTAAAGTGTCAAAAATTTGACGGGTGAGTTTTTCATGAATCTCCTCATAAGTCATAGAGCTGAATTCTTGTGGTGTGATATTAGGGTCAATAGAAAATGTTTTGAGTACATCCAGTTTAAAGCCATCGTAATCGTTGGCAGATTTATATTCATCCACAATCACCTCAGCAAGGTCATTGATCATGTTTTCAATATCAATTTGAATCTTATCACCAAACAGGGCATTACGTCTTTTTTCGTATATAACGGTTCTTTGTGAATTCATCACATCGTCATATTCAAGCAAACGTTTACGAATGCCGAAATTGTTTTCTTCTACTTTCTTTTGGGCTCTTTCAATGGATTTGGTAATCAAAGAGTGTTGTATCACCTCACCCTCTTTATGCCCCATGCTGTCCATCATTTTTGCAATACGTTCCGAACCGAAAAGACGCATCAGGTCGTCTTCCAGAGAAACAAAAAACTGTGACGTACCCGGATCACCTTGTCGGCCAGCGCGTCCCCTTAACTGACGGTCTACCCTGCGGGATTCGTGACGTTCGGTGCCAATGATGGCCAGACCTCCGGCTTCTTTCACACCCGGGCCAAGTTTGATGTCCGTACCACGTCCTGCCATATTTGTTGCGATAGTAACAGTTCCGGCTTTGCCTGCTTCGGCTACAATTTCGGCTTCCTTGGCGTGTAGTTTTGCGTTAAGCACATTATGTTTAATGTTTTTCATTTTAAGCATTCTGCTTAATTGTTCACTGATTTCGACTGAGGTTGTTCCCACAAGGACCGGCCTGCCTTGCGAAACAAGTTTTTCAATCTCATCTATCACGGCTTTATATTTTTCGCGTTTGGTTTTGAATACCAAATCGTCGAAATCTTTTCTAATGACCGGTTTGTTGGTAGGAATGACTACGACATCAAGTTTGTATATTTCCCAAAATTCACCGGCTTCGGTTTCGGCTGTACCGGTCATACCGGCAAGTTTGTGATACATTCTGAAATAATTTTGCAACGTAATTGTGGCATAGGTTTGGGTGGCGGCTTCCACTTTAACATTTTCTTTGGCTTCTATGGCTTGATGCAAACCGTCGGAATAACGGCGGCCTTCCATAATACGACCGGTTTGCTCATCGACAATTTTTACTTTACCGTCCATGATAACATATTCCACATCTCTTTCAAACAATGTGTATGCCTTGAGAAGCTGATGGATAGTATGAATGCGGTCGGCCTTGACTTGATATTCTTGAATCAATTTCTCTTTTCTTTTTAATTTTTCTTCTTCCGAAATATTTGCATTTTCTATTTGTGACAGCTCGGCAGCTATGTCAGGAATTACAAAGAAATTTTTATCTTCGGCACCTTGTGAAATTAGATCAATACCTTTGTCGGTGAGATCCACACTATTAGTTTTTTCATCGATTACAAAATAAAGTTCGGCATCAACCTTGGGCATTTCTTTGGCTTGATCTTGCAAATAATAATTTTCGGTTTCGATTAAAATTTGTTTTATTCCGGGCTCGCTTAAGAATTTTATCAATGGTTTATATTTGGGCATACCTCTGTGTACACGCAACAATGCCAGACCCCCTTCTTCTTTTAAGCGTTTTTTTGTTTTAGAGTCAGTAGCATTTTCGTATTCTTCCAACAATCTTTTCGCATCGGCCAAAGCGGTTGTGACATAACGTTTTTGCGCATTGACAAGTTTTTCTACCAACGGCTTTAGTTGGTAATATTCATGCTTGTCTCCTTTCGGTGTTGGTCCTGAGATGATCAATGGTGTTCTGGCATCATCGATAAGAACCGAATCAACCTCGTCTACAATTGCATAATGATGCCCTCTTTGCACGATTTCATCAGGAGAAAAAACCATATTGTCACGTAAATAATCAAAACCGAATTCATTGTTGGTTCCATATGTGATGTCGGCTTGATACGCTTTTTTTCTTCCCGGAGAATGTGGTTCATGTTTGTCAATGCAATCTACGGTGAGTTGATGAAATTCAAACAATGGTCCCATCCACTCGGAGTCACGTTTGGCCAAATAATCGTTGACAGTAACAAGATGCACACCTTTTCCTGCCAATGCATTCAAATATACAGGCAGGGTACTCACCAGTGTTTTACCTTCACCGGTGGCCATTTCAGCTATCTTTCCCTGATGAATGACTACTCCACCAATCAATTGCACATCATAATGAACCATGTCCCAAACAACCTCATTTCCTGCGGCAATCCAACGATTAGACCAGATGGCGTAATCGCCTTCTATTTTTACATTGGGCTTAAAAGCGGCTAAATCTCTGTCAAATTCGGTAGCTTTCACTTTGAGAAATCCCTTTTCTTTCAATCTTCTGGCTGTTTCTTTCACCACAGCAAATGCCTGAGGAAGTATTTCATTGAGCGCCTCTTCGATAAGGTCAAGCTCTTGTTTTTTTAATTCTTCTATTTGTTTGAAAATTTTTTCTTTTTCTTTAGAAGGCAATTCTTCTTGTGCAACCTGCGTTTTAAGTTGTTCTATTTTATCCACCACGTCTTTGGTCTTCGACCGAATATAGTTTTTAAACTCAGTTGTTTTTTTGCGGAGTTCATCGTCGCTTATATCTTGTAATTTGGAAAATTCTTCGTTGATTTTTTCAACAATTGGCATGATGGCTTTTAGATCCCTTTCTTGTTTGCTTCCGAAAATTTTTTTTACCAGTTTACCGATTGATTCTAACATGGCTTTTCTTTTGTTTAATTTATGCAAAAGTACGTTTAAAAAAACATAGATTTATAGATATTGTATCAAAATGTGTCAAAAAAATATAACAAATAAAATAAGAATCAAAGAAGACAAACAAAAAAAGGGGCGAATAGCCCCGTAGGAAAAATTACTGTTGACCGGCCAATAACTTATCAATATTCATCTTCGTTGAAAAAGAAGTCCTCTTTTGAAGGATAATCCGGCCAAATGTCTTCTATGCTTTCAAAAACCTCCTGATCGTCTTCGATTTCTTGCAGATTTTCAACAACCTCAAGGGGTGCACCTGTACGGATGGCATAATCGATTAATTCTTCTTTAGTGGCCGGCCATGGTGCGTCTTCAAGATAAGATGCCAATTCTAATGTCCAATACATAGTTGTAATTTTTTTTAAAAAATGAACGCAAAAATATAAAAAAGGTTACATTTTCAAAGCAATTTTTTTTTATGCTTCCCAATCATTATATCCGGCTTAAAAATCAATAAGTTTTAGAGTGAAAACCGGTTGTGTGAATGCAAAAAACCTGCCTATGGAGTGAAAACTGTCAAATTTTCAATGATATTGAATAGTTTATGAATAAAAATATTGGCAGAAAATGAAAATTATTTATTGTGTTTAGGTATCCATGGATTTTCTTTTGCGTTTAGACGATTGGAAATCATGCGGGCCAGGACAAACAGATAGTCGGAAAGCCGGTTGAGAAATGGTAAGATGCCTGCATCTATGGGTTCTTGTTTGCTTAGAGAAACCACAGCACGTTCCGAACGGCGACAAACACATCTGGCAATGTGGCAAAATGACACCCATGGGTGGCCTCCCGGGAGAATGAAGTGTTTCATAGGGGGTAAACTTTCCTGCATCCGGTCTATGGCTTGTTCCATTTGTTCTACAATTCCGGGATTCATAGGCGGCAGGTGTTTTTTGGATTTTTCGTTTTTTGTGGCTAAATAAGAACCAATGACAAATAACTCTTCTTGGATTTGCAGCAGAAGTTCTTGTTCTAATTCAATGGGAGCAATTGAATCACGAACAAGTCCAATCCATGAATTAAGTTCATCGACACTTCCATATGCTTCGATTCGGATATGATTTTTGGATAATCTTTCTCCGCCAAAAAGCGAAGTTTGCCCTTGATCGCCTTTTTTGGTATATATTTTCATATGCTTAATTTTTAATTTTGACTGTGTCTTCTAAAATAACACCATCTTTTAATTTTATAATTCTTTTGGCATGTTCGGCAATATCTTCTTCATGAGTGACCAAAATAATGGTATTGCCTTGAAGGTGTATGTCGTCAAAAAGCTCCATAATTTCATAAGAGGTTTTGCTGTCTAGATTTCCGGTGGGTTCGTCGGCTAACAATATAGAAGGATTGTTGACCAGTGCTCTGGCGATAGCTACTCTTTGACGTTGACCTCCGGAGAGCTCGTTGGGTTTGTGGTTCATTCGATCGGCCAGTCCTACCAATTCCAGCATTTCTTGTGCACGACGTGTACGTTCTTCTTTGGAAATACCGGCATAAATCAAAGGGAGGGCCACATTTTCAAGAGCCGTTAATCTTGGCATCAAATTAAACGTTTGGAAAATAAAACCAATTTCTTTATTTCGAATAGCGGCCAATTGATCATCGTCAAGTCGGCTGACATTTTTTCCATTCAAGAAATATTCGCCTGAAGTGGGGGTATCCAAACATCCGAGAATGTTCATTAAAGTGGACTTGCCGGATCCGGATGGGCCCATCAATGCCACATATTCATTGCGGAATACTTTAAGATCGATGCCTTTAAGCACCTCAAGCCATTCACGTCCCATTTTAAAGGACTTGCGTATTTTATTAAGCTCTATAACTATTTCAGGGTTCATACCAAAAGTTTAAATTCTTCTTTTGAGAAAGATGGGTTTTTAAATAAAATGCCGATATCAAAAAAATCCAATGTCAATGTATATTCCTGTTTTTGCCGGATATGTTGCCATGCAAGGTACATGGGTTTGCTCCAATGAATATCATCCAAAACTAAAGCCCCATTTATTGAGATCAAAGGGGTGATTTTTTCTGCATAACGAGTGGTGGCTTCGAAAGTATGATTACCGTCGATAAAAGCCAAATCTACAGGAAGGGAAAACGTTTGTAAAAAGTCGTCAAAAGAAGCAGTGATAAGTTGGATGTTTTTTGGTTGAGGTGCCTTCTGCAATGTGATTCCGGCTTCTTTCAATGTGTTTTTACAACCATCCACAGAGATAATTTTGCTGTAAGGAGAGGCCTGGGCCATCACCAGAGTAGAAAAACCAAGGCCCGTACCAAGCTCAAGTATTATAGACGGTTTGATCATTTGGGTCAGTTCAAAAATAATCCGATAAATAATTTTTCGTCTGCGGGTTCTACTGGCCATATTTTTGACACTGATCGTATATGGTCCTTTGTTGCGCCCGGTGCCAAGGTCGTTTTTTTGTATAGTATTGTTTGATAAAGAACGGTGCTCAATAACATTCAATGCTTGTTCGAGGCCGTAGTATTGATAAGGTTGTTGTAATTTTTCCATCCATTGATATACAAATGGGGAGTGGATTCCGTGTAAACGTCGGCTTTGTATGAAAAATTTCATAAATTGGCAACTTCTAAATAAAAGGTCCATGAAAAACAAAAATAATGGCGTTAAAATTAACATTATCCTCTGGTTATTTTATTTTTTTGTTTTATTTGGTTTTAAAAATTCAGGAATGGAAAAACATGCGGATGAAAGATTGCCTTATGGAATTGTGATTCACGGTGGTGCAGGCGTTATTTTAAAAGAAAATATGTTGCCCGGTAAGGAATTGATGATTAAAAAATCATTACAAGAGGTGATAGATACATGTTATGAAATGTTGTCAAACGGTTATTCTGCCTTGGATGTGGTCACCAAAGCCGTCGTGATGTTGGAAGACAATCCTTTGTTTAATGCAGGCAAAGGCAGTGTATTAAACAACGATGGGAAAGTGGAAATGGATGCTTCAATAATGGATGGAAGCAACAAAATGGCCGGCAGCGTGGCCGGTGTCAGATATGTGAAAAATCCGGTATTACTGGCAAAAGAAGTAATGTTGCATAGCAATCATGTGATGTTGATTGGAAGAGGAGCAGAAAAGTTTGCAAAAGAGCGGGGAATGAAAATGATGCCCGAAAAATATTTTCACACACCTGAACGTGAAAAACACTGGAAGGATGCACATACAAGAGGAGAGATACGCTTGGATCATTCCAATCCTCAGAAATTTGGCACTGTGGGGGCTGTTGCATTAGATAAACAAGGTAATTTGGCAGCAGCTACCTCGACCGGAGGTATGACCAATAAAAAATACGGAAGGGTCGGCGATTCTCCGGTCATTGGAGCGGGGACATATGCCGAAAATGGAGTTTGTGCCATCTCTTGCACCGGTCATGGAGAGTTTTTTATCAGAAATGTTGTGGCCTACGACATTGCAGCTTTGATTAAATATAAAAACATGACTCTCGAACAAGCAGCCAAAGAGGTTATTTTGCACAAATTGGTAGATCAAAAAGGTGAGGGAGGTGTCATTGGTATTGATTCGGAAGGAAATTTGGTGGCTGTGTTTAATACGCCGGGAATGTACAGAGCTGCAAAAAACAGCCGGCAAAGCTGGGTGAAAATTTATAAAGATTAGTGAGAATGAAACAAAAAGATGTTTTGAAAGTTTCGATTGCCTCAGCTCTGGTTATTATAACGGCTCTGAGTATGTTGATATTTGGTGTCAAGCATTTATATACGAAATTTTCTGCTGCGGCATCATTGTTGATATGGATAATGGCTATGTGGATAATTAACCATAAATTTGAAAAGTGATGATTGTGAAAACCGATATTTTAAATTTGACAATAAAGTGGCTAAGTGTGAGTTTATTATTTTTACCATTTATGATGTGTGGCCAAAATAATTTGGAAAGTTATTTTTCTGTTCCTGAAAAATCGATTTTTACGGCCGGACAGCGAATGGCCGGCAGAACCATCAATTGGCAATTTACGGTGAAAGCAGAAAAAAAACTCACCATAAAATCAATGGTTGTTTATAATAATGAATTGCTTTTTGAACCGCTACTATTGCAAAAAGGTAGAGAATACAAAATAAAAATTGTGAAAAGAATCTGGGAAGAAAAAACCGATCAAGGATTTGAGTCGAAAGAAAGTTGGACAATTATGATTATGTCCGATGGTCATACTATTGAGGTAGTGCCGCAAGTGAAAGAGCAACAGCCGTTTCCGGAAAATATTCAACTTGTTGTCAAGGCCGGTTGTAAAAAATATACAAAGGTAAATTTGCAAAAAGAAAAGTTGATCGAGGAAATCAATGCCCCATGATTCTGTGATTAATTTTTGACTTGTTTTAAGGAGTCAACCAGGTGATATAATCTTTGTTGTTTTGAGTCAAATGTTTTGGCATAGTTCATGGCAGCATTGCCCAATTCGTTGATCTCTGACTCGATTGACATCAAAAAGTTTTTTTCATCATTGAGATACTGAAATGCCTTTGCTGAATCAATCAAGTTTTTTTGTAGATCATGTTTTAAGTCATTTAATTGTTGTCTGGAGTATTCTATTGATTCTTTCCAATCGGGAAATCGCTGCAAAACACGTTTGTATTGTTTTTTTAATGGATAAGCATATTCCGACAAATAAAAAGCGATGTCCGGAGGAAGTGTGTCAAATTGTTGTTCCATGTTTTTGATGTCTGATTTTACTTTTACTTGAATTTCCTTTAACAATGCAGTATCAATCTTTTGATAATTTTTTTCTAAAGAGTCAAGACGTTGCAACATGTTGTCTATTTCGGCCAATTCATTGGTGAATTGTGTTCTTTCTCCACATTGAAAAAACATCGAAAGAAAAACGATGATAACGGTTATTCTCATAATGAATTAATTTAAAATGTCAAAACCTGTATATGGACGTAATGCTTCGGGAATCAAAACTCCGTCAGGAGTTTGATGGTTTTCTATAAGACCTGCAACAATTCTTGGCAATGCCAGAGCACTACCATTGAGAGTGTGAGCAAGTTTATTTTTACCATCAAGGTCTTTAAAACGCAGTTTCATTCTGTTTGATTGAAACGTTTCGAAGTTAGAAATGGAACTTACCTCCAACCATTTGTCCTGGGCAGGTGAATGTACCTCCATATCATAAGTTTTTGCCGAAGCAAAACCAAGGTCACCTCCGCACAATAATGCAACACGGAATGGAAGTTCCAATTTTCTCAATAAACCTTTTACATATTCAACCATATACTCAAGAGTATCGTAAGATTTTTCGGGATGTTCTATGATGACTATTTCTACCTTGTCAAATTGATGTAAGCGATTGAGCCCCCTGACATCCTTTCCGTAAGAACCGGCTTCACGTCTGAAACAAGGAGTGTATCCGACATTTTTCACCGGGAATTGATCAGGACGTAAAATGGTGTCTCTGTAAAGATTGGTGATAGGAACTTCTGCCGTGGGAATTAAATATAAATTGTCTAATGTCACATGATACATTTGCCCTTCTTTATCGGGCAACTGTCCTGTGCCAAAGCCCGAATCTTCGTTAACCAAATGCGGTGGGATGACTTCTTCAAAACCTGCTTTGATGGCTTCGTCAAGGAAAAATTGTATTAAAGCCCTTTGTAGTTTTGCCCCTTTTCCTTTGTATACAGGAAAACCGGCACCGGTGATTTTTGCACCCGCTTCAAAATCTATCCAACCGTATTCTTTTGCCAATTCCCAATGAGGGCGAGACGGCCGTGTTCTTAATTCGCCTTCTTGATATACAATCAGGTTGTCTCCGGAATCTTTGCCGGGAGGCACAGATTCGTGAGGGATATTTGGTATTTGATACAGCAATTGCTTGAGCTGTTCTTCCTTATTCTCTAAGTTGATTTTAATTTGATGCAGTTTTTCTTTGATGACGTTGGATTGGGTTTTAAGTATTTCTGCTTGTTCGGTTTGCCCCTCTTTCATCAAACGACCTATTTCTTTGGCCAAATGGTTTATTTCTGCCTGTGACGTTTCAAGTTCGTGTTGAATGTGACGTTTTTCTTCATCGAGCGAAAGCAAATTTTCTATCAAACTTTTTCCGTTGAGATTTCTTTTGTTTAATCCATTGATGGCAATTTCGGGATTGTTTCTAATTTGTTGCAATACAAGCATATTGTTGAAATTTTCGGCAAAAGTAATCAACCATTTGAAAAATTATGCGAATTCTATACTTTTTTATTGAGAAATTAATCTTTCGACAAACAGAAAACTTGCTATTGAAAAATAAGCATTAAGTTTGCAAAAAAATTTGACCTATGACAGTGAAATTGACTGCAATTATTTCCGTATCCGGCAAATCCGGCTTGTTTAAGATTATTGCCCGTGGCCGTAATGGCTTGATTGTAGAATCACTTATCGACCAAAAAAGATTTCCGGTTTTTGCCTCCCAGAAAGTCAGTGCTCTGGAAGATATTACCATTTTCACCACCGGAGAGAATGTTCCTTTGGGTGAGGTGTTTTTCAAAATGATGGAAAAAAGTGGTGGGGATAAATGGTTAGCGGAAGAAAAAGACGCTGCAGTGTTGCGCAAAGCGTTAAACGAGTTAATACCTCTTGATAATGAACGCGTGAGCGATAATGATGTGAAAAAAATTTTCAATTGGTTTAATCTTTTAACAGAGAAAAAATTATTAGAAGTTGAACAACCCTCAGTACAAGAAGAATCAACCGGCGTAAGTGAACAAGAGTCCCCTGAAGAAGCATCGAACACTGAAAAAAAATCTGCAACCAAAAAAAGCAAAAAAACTAAGACAAAAGGTAGTGAAGAGGGAGAAGAAACCAAAACCAAAAACAAATCAAAACAATCTAAATCTGACAAAACCGGACAAAAAAAAGAAAATAAAGACAATTCAAAAAAAACTACTAAAACAAAAAAATAACATAGATGGAAGAAGTCAATATATTGGAAACAAAACGGCAACGTCATTTCTTACCTTCGGATTTTAAAGTTGAGAGTTGGGAAAAAGTTAAACCTTATTATGAAGAGTTGTTAAACAGGAAAATCTCATCGGGAAAGGAATTGGAGCAATGGATTCTAGACAGAAACGAGCTTGAAGCAGTATTGCAGGAAGATCTTGCATGGAGATACATAAAGATGAGTATCGACACAACCAATAAACAATATGTAGAAAGTTTTCATTTTTATATTGAAAATATTTCCCCAAATGCTTCTATTTACGAACACAAATTAAATTTAAAGTTGTATGATTCCGCTCACATCAATAGTTTGGATCAGTCAAAATACTACATTTATCTGAGAGAAATCAAGAAAGACATAGAAATTTTCCGTGAAGAAAATATTCCACTACAAACCGAAATCTCAAAGAAAAGCCGTGAATACGGTTCCATTACCGGAGCGATGACTATAGAGTGGGAAGGAAAAACTTTAACACTGCAACAAGCGGCAAAATTTCTTAAATCTCCTGACCGGGGTGTCAGAAAGGCAGTTTACGAAAAAATTGTTGACAGAAGGTTGCAAGACAAAGAGAAGTTGGAAGAGTTATTTGACGAGCTCATCGGTTTGAGACACCGTGTTGCCTTGAACGCCGGATTTGACAATTACCGCGATTACATGTTTAAAGCAATGGGACGGTTTGATTACACTCCCCAGGATTGCTTTTTATTTCACAAAGCCATTGAAGATCACATTGTACCATTGGTGCAATATTTTGATAAAGAAAGAAAAGGATTGTTGGGATATGAAAGTTTAAAACCTTACGACACGGATGTGGATCCTGAAGGATTGGAACCGTTGAAACCATTTGAAACGGCCGAAGAGTTGATTGAGAAAACCATACGTTGTTTTTCACGTTTGGATGAATATTTTGCCAACTGCATTGCTACGATGGACAAAATGGGTCATCTTGACCTCGAATCTCGTGTAGGGAAAGCCCCCGGCGGGTTTAATTATCCATTATACGAAACCGGTGTGCCCTTTATATTTATGAATGCTGTTGGCACTCACCGCGACTTGGTAACTATGGTTCATGAAGGAGGGCATGCTGTTCATTCTTTTTTGACGGCACATTATCCGGTTAATTTTTTCAAAAGTGTTCCCTCCGAAGTGGCTGAGCTTGCTTCTATGGGAATGGAAATGTTGTCAATGAGTCATTGGGATGTTTTTTATCCCGACAAATCAGATTATCGACGAGCCCAAAAAGACCAACTTCAAGGAGTAATCAAAACATTGCCATGGGTCGCCACCATAGATGCCTTTCAACATTGGATCTATACCCATCCCGGGCACACAAGAACCGAAAGAAAAAAATATTGGGAAGAATTGATGAAAAGATTTGGCAGTAGTGAGGTGGATTGGACAGGATATGACGAGGCCTTGCAATATCTTTGGCATAAGCAATTACATCTTTATGAAGTGCCTTTTTATTACATAGAATATGGAATGGCCCAATTGGGCGCTATTGCTCTATGGATAAATTTTTTAAAAAACCCGGCGCTTGCCATTGAAAAATATAAAAAGGCATTGTCGTTGGGATATACCCGTCCGATCGGCGATATTTACAATACTGCAGGAATCCGGTTTGATTTCAAATCTTCCTACGTGGAAGGACTTGCCAATGCCGTGAAAGAAAAATATGAACAATTAAATTAAAATATTATGGCAGAAGACAGATACCGTCATCATGATTATTATTTGTTGGATGACTTATTGACCGAGGAGCAGAAATTAATCAGGGAGACAGTCAGGAATTGGCTGAAAAAAGAAGTAAGCCCGATAATTGAAGATTATGCACAAAGGGCTGAATTTCCACGTCAAATTATCAAAGGACTTGCAGAAGTGGGAGCGTTTGGGCCATATATTCCTCAGGAATATGGTGGTGCCGGTCTTGATCAAATTTCTTACGGGATCATCATGCAAGAATTGGAACGGGTCGATTCGGGAGTAAGAAGCTGTGCTTCCGTGCAAAGCTCATTGGTGATGTATCCTATTTGGAAATATGGCACAGAAGAACAAAGAAAAAAATATTTGCCAAGATTGGCGTCCGGAGAGATGATAGGATGTTTTGGTCTTACGGAGCCCGATCATGGATCAAATCCTGCCGGCATGACCACTCATTTTGAGGATAAAGGGGATTACTATCTGCTCAATGGTGCCAAAATGTGGATAACCAATGCACCCATTGCAGATATAGCCGTAGTATGGGCAAAAGACGAAAATGGCAGAATTCACGGATTGATAGTAGAAAGAGGAATGGAAGGTTTCTCTACACCCGAGACCAAAAACAAATGGTCATTAAGGGCTTCTGCTACGGGAGAATTATTGTTTAACAATGTGAAAGTTCCCAAAGAAAATTTACTTCCCGGAAAATCCGGATTAGGAGCCCCTCTTTCCTGTCTTGATTCGGCCCGGTTTGGTATTGCATGGGGAGCCATAGGAGCGGCATTGGATTGTTACGACATAGCTTTGCGTTATGCCAAAGAACGCATACAGTTTGACGTGCCCATAGCTTCTTTTCAATTGACTCAAAAGAAATTGGCTGAAATGATTACTGAAATTACAAAAGCCCAATTGTTGGCATGGCGCCTGGGCGTATTGCGCAATGAGGGGCGGGCTACTTCGGCACAGATATCCATGGCAAAACGCAACAATGTGTATATAGCATTGAACATTGCACGTGAAGCACGGCAAATATTGGGAGGTATGGGCATTGTTGGAGAGTATTCAATCATGCGTCACATGATGAATCTCGAATCTGTCATAACTTATGAAGGAACACATGACATTCATTTGTTAATAACGGGCTATGATATAACGGGAATACCGGCATTCAGAAACGATGGCAGTCAGTTTGAAAAGAAAAATTAGAAGTAAAAGCCCTTCAAGTGAAGGGCTTTTTTATTTTACATTCTTTTTTTAAGGAAATTTAAAATCAATGTTTCAAATAAACTATAATAATTCATTTGCAAGATTGGCCAATTCGCTTCTTTCTCCTTTCATTAAGGTGACATGTGCCACCATTTTGTTCCCTCTTAAGCGCTCTATCATGTATGATAGCCCATTGCTATGTTCATCCAAATAAGGAGTGTCAATTTGGTAAATGTCTCCTGTAAAAACAATTTTGGTATTTTCGCCGGCTCTTGTAATAATAGTTTTCACTTCATGAGGCGTAAGGTTTTGTGCTTCATCTACCACAAAAAACACATTCGAGAAACTTCTGCCACGAATATAGGCCAAGGGAGTGATGACAATTTTTTCTGTTCGTTGCATCTCCTCGATAGCTTGAAATTTTTTTTCATTTTCGCCAAACTGACTTTTGATAAATTTGAGATTATCCCATAAAGGTTCCATGTAGGGGCCTATTTTATCTTTGACATCTCCGGGTAAATATCCTATATCCTTATTGCTTAAAGGCACAATGGGTCTGGCAAGAATAATTTGATCAAATTGATTCCTTTGTTCTAAAGCACAAGCCAATGCAAGTAATGTTTTGCCTGTTCCTGCAACACCCTGCAAGGTGACAAGTTTGATGTGCGGTTGCATTAATGCATGTACCGCAAAGGTTTGTTCGGCATTTTTTGGTTTAATCCCATACACATATGTTTTATCCACTCGTTCGATGCGGTTGGTTTCGGGATTGTAAAATGCCAAAGAGGACGAATTTCCGTTTTTCAGGATATAATAATTGTTGGCAATTGGAGGGGCCGGCATAAAAGAAAGGTCTTCGATATAGCCCTCTGTAAAGAGTTTTTTTATAATATCTGAAGGCAGATTGTCAATGACTTCTGTTCCGGTGTAAACCTTTTTAAGATCTTTAATTTTACCGGTTTTGTAATCTTCTGCATCAATTTGCATGGCTTTGGCTTTAAGCCGCAAATTGATATCTTTGGTGACAAGAATTACTTTTTGGGTTTTATGCTTTAGTTGCAAGGTTTTGGCAGTATTCAAGATTTTATGATCCGGTTTTGATTCTTGAAATAAAATGTCGGCATCGTGCTGCGGATCAAGTTTCTGAGGAATCACTACCTTAAATTTCCCTTTTCCTTCGCCAAGAGATATCCAGTTCTGCAAGGTATGACCTGCAGATAATTTGTCAAGCATGCGAATAAATTCCCTGGCTTCATAATTTTTTATGTCATTGCCTCGTTTGAAATTATCAAGTTCTTCTAATACCGTAATTGGGATGGCTACATAATTTTCTTCAAAATTCATCAATGAACCATGGTCATGCAAAATGACTGAAGTGTCTAAAACAAATATTTTTGGTTTTTTTGCCATAAATGTTCATTTAATATTGGACTAAAATAAGACCTAAGAAAAATGAAAATCAATTCATAAAAAAAAATAATTAACTTTACCATGTTTAAACATTCTGTTTCTCAACAGATATGTGTGCAAATAACCGTACAGAAATTATTTGGAACATTAAATAAAATTTAATAAATGATAAAAAAACTATTGTTTTTTAGTATTGTTTTATCCAATGTAATTGTAAAATCGCAAAGTGGAATAACAGTTGTCGACAGCATTTGGTTTGGCAATCAATACCGTCTTTACCGTTTATATGTACCTCAAATATACAACGGCACACCTGCGCCATTAGTATTGAATCTTCACGGATATGGTTCCAATGCACTGGAGGAGCAGTTGTATACCCGCTTTGATTTGGTGGCCGATACGGCCGGATGTTTGGTGATATATCCGCAAGGAACGAAAGATCCTCAAAACAAAAACTTTTGGAATGCCGGTTTATTGCAGGGAGGGGTGGACGATGCCGCTTTTTTAAATGCATTGATTGATTCAATTTCCAATCAATATTCTATAGATCCTGAAAGAGTTTATATGACGGGTTTGAGCAATGGAGGGTTTATGTCTCAATACATGGCATGTTTTTCCAATCAAAAAATTGCCGCAATAGCATCTGTGGCCGGTACAATGTTTACGAATTGGTCTTCAGGTTGCAACCCGTCTAGGGTTGTCCCTGTGATGCATATACACGGAACAATGGATGCAACTGTGCCCTATAATGGCAACGCATATATGGTTTCAGTGAATCAATTGATGAACTTTTGGCAACAAAACAATAATTGTAATTCTACCCCTCAGATATCATCTTTTCCGAATATCAATACTTCTGATGGGTGCACCGCCGAATATCATGACTATTCTCCTTGTAGTGGCTACACAGAAACGGCTCTGATAAAAATCAACGGAGGAGGGCACTCTTGGCCCGGAGGAGCCGTAGTGATTGATGTAACTAACTATGATATGGACGGTTCGACTGAAATTTGGAAATTCTTTTTAAAACATAAACTTTCTCAAACATTAAACAATGACTTGGCCGGAAGCAATGATTTTTTGACCATTTACCCCAACCCTTCCGGCGATTTCATTTCTATTCGCAATAGAGAGACAGATATAAATAATTTTGAAATTTTTGACCTATCCGGAAAGGTAATCATGAAAGGAAACCATCTTCGGTATATTGATATTAGTCATTTAACTCCGGGAGTTTATTTTGTCAAATTATTTACCTCTGAAAATAAAAGGCATATTTTGAAGTTTGTGAAAAAGTAGTTTAAGAGGTTAATAACATTGTTAATAACATCTTAATTTCTTGTTAATAACCAAAGGTTTATTGTCATATTTTTGCTTAAACTCGGTTAAAGCATTACATTATGATTACATTATTTGGCAAGAAAAAAATCAGTATAGACCGTTTGGTGAATTATACAATTCATTTTGTGTTTGATATAGTTGACAATCATTTTGAAGACATAAAAGAATTGTTGAAAATCTCGCCGGAATTCACTCAACAACCTCCGGTAGAAACAATGCAGGCAGATATGTTATATTTGATTTTGTTTGCAGCGCACATGGAATTAATGGAGCAAAATTTACCGGCTCCTTATCATCAAACGGGCCCTAAAAATTTGTGTGAAAAACTCGGTGAAATTTATAACGTACCAGCTGAACAAATGGAAAAAATGTTGAAAGATGAGTTAGGATTTATCAAACAAATCAATTTGCCTTCCAAAAATTTACTTTATGGTTTGACAAAAGCATTTTTCAATCGTTATCAATTATACAAATTTCAAGAAGAGTATTTTAAAAATTTGCAGGTACCCAACCCAATTTTGTTAAAGAGATTGGATGAGATATTTGCTTTGTTCTTAATTAATTATGAAGAATTGTTGAATAATTACCGTTTAAAACAATGACATCATAAAAATACTTGAGAGATTCTTCCTTGATCAGAGTGCTTTCCGGAAATTAAAATTTAAATTGCTTTTCGGCCATTTCCATTATTTGCCTGCCAATTGCCAATGAAGCAGTGGCTGCAGGAGAGGGGGCGTTTAATACATGTATTCTGTTTCCTTCAGCAACAATGCGAAAATCGTCCTTTGTATCTCCGTCTTCCTTGAGAAGTAGCGCTCTGACACCGGATCGCCCGGGTTTTATATCCTCCATTTTTAATGAAGGAATGATTCTTTGTAAGGTTTTCAAAAATAGTCGTTTAGAGAAAGCACGACGGTATTCGTTGATGCCATATGATATATTGTTGAGAAAAAGTTTCCATGTGCCAATATAACTTAAAGCATCAATGGTATCTTTTAAAGAAAAATCTGTTTTGTTGTAACCTTCACGTTTAAATGTAAATACGGCATTTGGTCCACATTCAATATCGCCATTAACCATTCTGGTAAAATGCACTCCGAGAAACGGAAATTTTGGATCGGGGACAGGATAGATGAGGTTTTTCACTTTGTGTTTGGCATGTTCTTCCAATTCATAATAATCACCACGGAAACCAACGATTTTTTCTTTTATTTTCAAGCCATCGATTTTGGCCAAACGATCGGCAAAAAGTCCTCCACACACAATCATGTTTTTAACTGCGTAGGTATTTTTGTCTGTTTTTATCAAAATTTCATCCTCGGAGATATGGTCAAATCCAATGGCTTTTTCTCCTAAAATAATTTTATTGTCATGATTAGCCGCAAGCATTAACTCACCCATTTTTTCGGTAGCCCCTCTGTAATCAATTATACCTGTGCAAGCTACATAAATGCCGGCAATCCCTTCGGCAAAAGGTTCGATTTCTTTTATTTGTTCTTTGGTAATTTTTTCTACACCTTCCACACCGTTTGCAATGCCATTTTGGTAGATTTTTTCCAAATAAGGCAATTCGCGTTCTTCGACGGCCACTACTACTTTGCCGCATACATCATGCTTCACTCCATATTTTTGTGCAAATGCTACTAGCTCGTGACGTCCTTCAACACAGTTCTTGGCTTTTAAACTTCCGGGTGTGTAGTAAAGACCTGAATGTAACACTCCCGAATTACGGCCCGTTTGATGGTCGGCAAGGCATTTTTCTTTCTCGATCAGGATGATTTTCAAATGAGGATATTTTTGACTGAATTTGTATGCGGTGGCTACACCTACAATTCCTCCTCCGATGATTCCGATATCGTATTTCATGGATTAGCATTTATTTTTCATGTGCAAAAGTAATCGAAGCATCATTAATATGGAAATAAAAAATAAAACGGATAAAACTATCACCGAAAGACGCATGCTGCCTGTTAGGTCTTCTACCCAGCCGAAAAGGAATGTACCTATCACAATGGCAATTTTTTCGGTGATATCATAAAAAGAAAAATATGATGCCGTGTCGGTTGATCGGATTAATTTGGAATAAGTAGAGCGGCTCATGGATTGTATGGCTCCCATGACGCATCCCACAGATGCGGCTGTAATATAAAATTGAAGAGGTGTATGAATAAAATATGCGTAGATGCAAATCATCAACCACAGCACCAAAATGAGGGTAATGGTCAGATAATTTCCGGTTTTTTCGGCCAAGCGTCCGGCCAAAATTGAACCCGGAATGGCAATAAATTGAATGATCAATACACTGATGATAAGTCCGGATTGCGCTGCATTTTCATCGGGCCAATCGATTTCTTTGGTTCCAAAAAAAACCGCAAGCAACATGATGGTTTGTACGGCTGTGCTATAGACAAAAAAAGCTGAAAGAAAACGGGTGAATTCAATGGATTGACGTATATTTCGGAATACCTGCAATAATTCCTTCCAGCCTTTGACAAGTATGTGCTTCATTCCATCTGTTTTATGAGATGGTTCGGGGGGCAAGTTTCTGAAAGTAATTTGAGCAAAAGCCATCCACCAAAGACCTGTCAATACAAATGACCATCTCGGATCCACATCCAAAACGCTGATTAGAACCAAACAAAGAATTAATAAAATAGCACTGCCAACATAACCCATGGCGTATCCTGCGGCGCTTACCCTGTCATGTAGCCTTGGTGGGACAATCAATGGAAGAAAACTATTGTAGAAAACTAAGCTGCCCCAAAAGCCAATACCGGCAAAAAAATAAATCAAAAGAGACCAAAACAAATGTGAAGTATTGAAAAAGTATAATGCCATACATGATATGCTACCCAGATAACAAAAAAACTGCAGAAACAACTTTCTTTTACCCAATACATCGGCAATCCCCGATAACAATGGAATCAACAACGCCACGGTCAGAAAAATGGCTGAACTTACATAAGATATCAAAGAGGTGTTGTGAAAAGTTATTCCAAACAACGTAATCAAATCACTTGTTGCCCCATCCGGTAGGGTTGTTCTTGTAATATTTTCATAAAAAACCGGAAAAATGGCTGTAGTAATGACTAAGGCGTATACAGAATTTGCCCAGTCGTAAAAAATCCAAGAACGTATTATTTTTTTATTGACACTTATGGTTTGCATGATTCGCAATAGTGTTTTAAGATTGACAAATTTTCAAGTAATTGAAAACTCATTTGAGGATATCCAAACAAATGACAATACTCTTGCAGGTTTAGTTGCTTTGCTTTCTCGAGAAGATCAGAAATTTGAGATGTTGAAATCTTTTCGGGGTGATAGATAGCCATCTTCAGGTATCTGAAAAGAATATGTTGGTCATATTGATTATTGTCAATCCAGGGTTTAAGTATTTCGAGAACCCAATCAGTCCGCATTTGAAAAATAAAATAATCGGCTATGATGATAGTTTGTTCACGGTCCAATTGTGACTGAAGCAAATATTTTTTTGCTTCTTTGAGATATTTTTCTCTTTTGTCAAAGTCATTTTTTTCGTAATAATAATCAGCGGCAATAATAGAGAAATTCATTACCAAACGATTGACCCTCCAGTTCTCTATACGTGTGTTGTATAGTTTTTTGATGTCTTTCAACAAAGATTCAGGGTCGGAGAGTGACTCATAGTTTTTTGACCAATCTTCCAATTGCAATAAATAATAATTGTGCAATACATAAGGATGAGTAGGGTTGGTTAGTTTTAAGGCCAGAAATAATTTAAACAATTGATCTTTTACGTTTTTTCCTTGAAGTTTGGCTGCAATATACATTAAAGTGTAGTGATTACAGGCAACTCCTGCCATGTCGGGTGTGTGTGGTACAATAATTTTAGCCAGAGAATCGTAACTAATTTTTCCCAGAGCGATTTCACGATAAACAAGCGATTGGAGCGCTTTGGCATAAAAGGCGTCTTGTTTTTTGATAGCTTGGATATATGCAGGAAGTATGTTATTTAATACAGCCGAGTCCCATTTGATTTTTTCGATCTTTAATATAATGTCGGCTTTACGTTGATCGGCCAAATAGGGCTCAAGGTTAAATTTTAAAGTGTCTGAGTTTACGATGTCTCTTATGGATTGACGAGATAGTTTTTTAAAAAAGGATTCATATGGAGAACCTTCCAACGACTGAAAAAATCCATCCCAATTTTCTTTTGTATACACATTGTATTTTACATTGTCAAGATTCAAATCTTTCATTACTTGAAGTATGCTTTCGGCACGTTTTTTTTGAAGCTTTTCGTTGATTAAAGTATCTCCTTCGATGGAAGAATAGGCAGTGATATCCACTTCCTTGATGTAATAACGGTTAATTTGCAATGAATCCAAAAACGGCTTGATATCTTCGGAGGTGTATTCGTATTTGCCTTTTGTAAAAGGAATAGTAAATGAAAGTTGTTTGATGGTTGTATCGGCTGTTGAAGAAAACGAAAATGTATCCAAAGCAAGTTCCAGATCCATCAATCGAAGATTCCTTCCGCCCAGATTGTTATAAATAACTGTTTGACAAATACAGGCATTTTTGAGAATAAATAGATTTACTTCATCAATTTTTGGACGGAAATTTTCAGGAGTTTTTCCAATGAAAACTTTAATTTCTTGATCATTGTCGGATAGGTTTTTTGAAAACAATTTCTTTTTAAAAATAGGTTTCAATAAATAACCATCGATTAAATCTCCCGGATACAGGGTAATGCCATACGTGCAGTTATACTGATCTCTGAGCACGATTTCGGCGGCAATGCCATCTTTTCGGTGGTCAAAGATTTTTTTCAATAAATGAATGTCATGAAAATAGAAGTAAATACTGTCATTGGAAATAATGATATTTTCTGACAAAAGAGCCGGCAAGTAAGAATAATCTTTTTCCAACAAACTACATTCTTTTTTGTCGAAGGGTTTTAGCTTCTTCAGGTTTTTTTGAATCGTTGGTATGTCAAAAAAATCATATTCTTTATTAGCCAAAACCACACAAGCATAAATCATTTTTCTCTTTTGATCATAGCTAACCTCAAGGCCAAAATTGAAGAAATATGGAAAATTACGAACGGATTGAAAGTTTTTATCGCTTTTCCAGGATTCCACAATATCTTTGACAAGTTCTTTTATGCCGGTGTATAGTTTCGTTTCGTTGAGTCCCGGAAGTTTTGTTTTTTTATTGAGAGGCACGCCAATTTCCATTTCCTCGGCAAAAGAAAAATATCCATTATAGTGTTTAACTCGTTCATATGACAGTTCTTTTTCCCGGTTTGTTTTGTATGTTGCCGATTCTTCCTGTGGCCTTGATATATTCGACTTGGTCTTTAGCTGCGGCATCCAGCGCATTGTGCCTGTTTAAGGGGTGTCCCAATAATTTTTCCCATTCGATGAGAAATTGATTGGTTAATTCTTTTTTGAAATCTTTTTCATTGAAAAAGTCCAAATCATGATGAACTTTTACCTTTTTGAGCCTTAATAGAAGATAAACTTATTAAAGTCAGAATCAACAATAAAATGTTATATGTACTTGACAGGTTAATCACAAAAAAAGCACCGTTTCAGGTGCTTAAAATTAATATTTTATTGCAATTTGCCAATTTATTTTACTGTGATCTCCAGGCGGGAACCCGGAATTCCTTCAGCAGGGTCAACAGTAGCTTTTTTGTCGATCACTTTAATCCGGTTTTTGGCAATGCCTTTACTCATAAGATATTTCAATAAAACATTGGCTCGTCTCATGGAAAGGTTGGCATTTTCGGGTTCTGATTTATCGGCATGAGCGGTAATTTCAATGATTTTTTTTGCATTCGCAGGTTTTTTCAGATCTTCAATTAATGGGTTTATCAATTCTTCGTGTTCGGGTGTCAAGGCAAATTTCATTTTATCGAATTTCAGGATAATTACATTTTGGGCTGTCTGCTGAGCGGCAATTTGTTTTTTAATAGAAGTTGTATCGCTAAGATCGCTTTGGAAATTTCTTTCTACAACAGTGATTTTTTCGGTTCTACTCAAGCCGCAGTCACATACCTCTTCTCCTTGTATTTCTTCTACTTTGACTAAATCGATAAAATAATAAGCATCGTTGGTTTGTTGGCCTTTGATGTCTCTTGGTCTTTTTAATTTTTTTAGTTCCAGCTTGTCGTCAGGTGTAAAATTTCCTATAATCATGTGAGATTCACCACCTTCAGCTTTATAGGTGTTGCACCAATCGGTCCACCAAAACTGTTTATCAAATACAGGATCACCTGATTGTTTAAGGTATTTGTCGAATAAAATAGGATCTTTATTGTCGTTAGTCATTTTCTCTTTAGAGAAATATACACCTATTCCATTACAGGCAAATTTAGAGACATCGGCAGTGCTAATCTTAAAACTCACACAATATTTTTTACCGGCTTCGAGAGGTTGTGTTAACTCTACTTGCAAGTATCTTCTTGGCTCAGCATTCCGATAAGAATAGGCAAGAAAACCTGCATAATTTTCTCCTTCAAAGGGTTTTTCGTTTCCGTAAGCATTATCAGGAACACCAATCCTGGGGTCTTTTGCATTTGAAGAATAGACATCAGCCGGTGCAAGATTGGGTGAAGACCATGGCACGGCAAGAGTAATTTGTCCGGGTTCTTTTACTTTTTTCTCTAATTCTTCAAAACCCGGATTGGGTACAAGATTATTTTGGGCGTGTGTAACGCCTAAAATGAATATTAGCCATGTTGCCGGCAAAAATTGTGTGTTTTTCATAATTGTTTTTATTTCAATCCGTGCAAATATAATGCCTTAATTGGCATTTACCGAAGCACGTATGATGTTTAATGCGCCACCGGCTTTAAACCATTCAATTTGTTGTTTGCTGTAGGAGTGATTAAGTGTGATTTCATCGCTTGTGCCGTCTTTGTGATGGAGAATCATTTTTAATGGTTTGCCGGGTTGAAAATCAGTAAGTCCTAAGATGTCTATACTATCATCTTCCTGCACTTTTTCATAATCATCCGGATTGGCAAAAGTAAGGGCCAGCATGCCTTGTTTTTTCAAATTGGTTTCGTGGATGCGGGCAAAAGATTTGACGATAACGGCGCGGACACCTAAATAACGGGGTTCCATAGCAGCATGTTCTCTGGATGATCCTTCTCCATAGTTTTCATCTCCTACAATTACACTGCCTATGCCGGCAGATTTGTATGCACGTTGAACTTTGGGAACTTCGTCGTATTCTCCGGTAAGTTGGTTTTTAGCTTGATTTACTTGTCCGGTAAAAGCATTGGTAGCACCGGTCAACAAGTTATTGGAAATATTGTCCAAGTGCCCACGGTAAACCAGCCATTTTCCTGCAGGCGAGATATGATCGGTGGTACATTTTCCTTTGACTTTGATTAATAATTTTAAACCTTTGAGGTCGGTGCCTTCCCATGCAGGGAACGGATCGAGCAATTGAAGGCGTTGTGAATCCGGACGTACTTTTACCTCAACATTACTGCCGTCGACGGCAGGCGCCTGATATCCGGGATCATCGACACTGAAACCTTTTGGTGGCAATTCATAGCCCTTGGGTTCGGCCAATTTTACTTGCTCGCCTTTTTCGTTGGTTAAAGTGTCGGTAATTGGGTTAAATGTAAGGTCTCCGGCTATTGCCAAAGCGGTGACAAGTTCCGGAGATGCCACAAAAGCATAAGTATTTGGATTGCCATCTTGTCTTCCTTTAAAATTACGGTTGAAAGAATGTACGATGGTATTTTTTTCTTTTTTATCAGCTCCCGGACGATCCCACATACCTATACATGGCCCGCAAGCATTGGCAAACACTTTGGCTCCAATTTTTTCAAAAGTTTCAATAAAACCATCCCGTTCGATAGTATGACGTACTTGTTCGGAGCCCGGTGTAATGGTAAATTCGGCTTTGGCTTTCAGTCCTTTGTTCAGAGCATCTTCTACGATAGAGATCGATCGTGAAATATCTTCATAGGATGAATTGGTGCATGAACCAATTAAACCCACCGATACTTTCAAAGGCCAATCATTGGCTTTGGCAACTTCTTTCATTTTACTGATGGGAGTTGCTAAATCGGGCGTAAATGGGCCATTGAGATGTGGTTCCAACTCATTTAAATTGATTTCATAAAATTCATCAAAATATTTCTCGGGATTTTCATATACTTCAGGGTCGCCGGTGAGATGTTCCTTGATTTTTTCTGCCAACTCGGCCACTTCTTTACGTCCGGTTGCTTCCAGATAACGTTTCATACTATCGTCATATCCGAAAAGAGATGTGGTGGCACCGACTTCAGCTCCCATATTACAGATAGTGCCTTTGCCGGTAGCGGATAATGACCTTGCACCATCACCGAAGTATTCGATGATTTTGTCTGTTCCGCCTTTTACTGTGAGCATACCGGCTACTTTCAGAATTATGTCTTTGGGAGAGGCCCATCCATTAAGCTTTCCGGTTAGTTTAATTCCGATCAATTTTGGCATTTTCAATTCCCAGGGCAAGCCGGCCATTACATCACAAGCATCGGCACCTCCCACACCAATGGCAACCATGCCTAACCCACCGGCATTTACCGTATGAGAGTCGGTTCCTATCATCATACCACCGGGAAAAGCATAATTTTCAAGTATCACTTGATGAATGATACCTGCGCCCGGTTTCCAAAAACCGATTCCATATTTGTTTGAAACACTCGACAAAAAGTCATATACCTCTTGATTGGCTTTAATGGCTGCCTCCAAATCTTCTTTGGAATTTGATTTGGCAACAATCAAATGGTCACAATGAACTGTTGAAGGAACGGCAACTTTTGACCTGCCTGCTTGCATAAATTGTAACAAGGCCATTTGCGCAGTTGCATCCTGCATGGCTACACGGTCCGGATAAAACTCTACATAATCTTTTCCTCTTTCATAGGGCTTATCTGGCAGCTCGTTGGCCAAATGACTGTATAAAATTTTTTCGGCAAGTGTCAATGGTTTGCCAAATTTTTGTTTTGTTTTTTTAATTTTTTCAGGCAATTGATCGTATACCCTTTGAATCATGTCTAAATCAAATACCATAGCTTTTAAATTTTTGCAAACTTAAATAATTTTTCAATCATTTAATTTTTCTATTCTGATGAATTGTTTGATGTGTCTAAAAGAAATATTTTTAATATTTGAAAAATTTTGGTTGTTGAGATTGTACTGTTTTTTTTAAGTTTCATTTTTTTCATATTCACAAAAACTGTCATCAGAACGGATTTTTAAATATAGGTTCTGTTAAATAGCTACTTCAAAGAGCTTATATAGAAAATTTATCAATGGATTATTCATATTAATTTAATAAACAGGCATTTTATTTAATCTTTTCTTAAAGTCGGTTTAATCTTATTGCAATTTTTGAAATGAAACTTTGCACAGAACTTAAAAAAACAAAAAATTATGAAAAAATCAATGCTAGTATTAATGTTAGCTGCCACGGGGACGATGTTTATGACATCGTGCAGCAAAAAAGGTTGTACGGATCCGTTGGCAACAAATTATGACGAAAAAGCCAAAAAAGATGACGGGTCTTGTGTATATCCGGAACCTGAACCACAACCCCAAAAAGTGGTTGAGAAAAGCGGATCAATTACATCCAATGAAACCTGGACGTCTGACAAGATTTACATTTTGAAAGGATTTGTTTATGTGGAAAGTGGGGCGACTCTTACCATTCAACCCGGGACTATCATTAAAGGGGATAAAAATTCCAAAGGTTCGTTGATCATTAAAAGAGGCGCCAAAATCATTGCGCAAGGAACTGCATCCCAGCCGATTATATTTACATCCTCTCAACCTGCCGGCAGCAGAGATTATGGTGATTGGGGAGGCATCATCATTTGTGGTAAAGCCCCGGTAAACTTGCCCGGTGGTGAAGGTTTGGTTGAAGGAGGGGTAGATGCTTATTTTGGAGGCAATGATCCGGAAGATAATTCAGGAATATTGGAATATGTTAGAATTGAATATCCCGGAATTGCTTTTCAACCTAACCAGGAAATCAATGGTTTGACGCTTGCCGGTGTTGGTCGTGGTACAAAAATTAATCATGTTCAGGTATCATACCCGGGTGACGATGCTTTTGAATTTTTTGGCGGTACTGTTAATGCAAAATATCTTATATCATACAAAGCTTGGGATGATGATTTTGATACAGACAATGGTTGGTCGGGAACAGTTCAGTTTGCCGTAGCATTGAGAGACCCTGCAATTGCGGATCAATCTGGATCAAATGGGTTTGAAAGTGATAATGATGGACAAGGTACATCAGCCACTCCCATCACATCCGGGATATTTTGCAATGTGAGCATTTTCGGACCAAAGAAAGACGGCTCAACCACCATAAATGGTCAATTTAAAAGAGCTGCCCATATCCGTAGAAATTCGCAGCTGAAAATTTTTAACTCTCTATTGGCAGGGTTCCCCACCGGATTATTAATTGACGGTAGTGCTTGTGAAACCAATGCCAACAATGGCGACCTTGTTGTAGCCAATACGATTATATCAGGATGTAACACACCATTGAGCACAGCATCAGGTAGCACGTTCGACATAAACACCTGGTTTAATGACCCATCTAAATCAAATCAGGTAATATCCGACAATAGTACTTTAATGGTAGGCAATGCCTGGAATTTGTCTTCTCCCAATTTTGTTCCTCAAAGTGGATCCCCATTGTTGAGCGGAGCTTCATTTACACATCCCCAATTGGCAACTAATCCAAACATCGAAGTTGTTTCTTTTAGAGGTGCATTTGGATCGCAAGATTGGACAACATCTTGGGCAGAATACAATCCTCAACAAAAAAATTACGAATAATTGTATTTTGTAAAATA